>NZ_JBFOCW010000021.1:0-27853 GCF_040908005.1 Aeromonas sp. s1(2024)
TTCCAGGTGGGGGCCGACGCCAACCAGACCATTAGTTTTAACCTGAATCAGACCGATGGTTTCAGTATTTCTGGTATTGCGGCGGCGGCGACTGCGGCTGGTACTGCTGCCATTGCTGTCAATACTATTTTCACTAGCGGTAGTACTGCTGGTGGTATCAGTATCAGCACCCAGGCCAAAGCTCAAGATGTATTGCTTGCTACTGATTCCATGCTGAAAGTGGTGGATGGGAAGCGTGCCGAACTGGGTGCGGTGCAAAACCGTCTGGATTCCACCATCCGCAACCAGGCGAACATCTCCGAGAACGTCAGTGCCGCCCGCTCCCGTATCCGTGATGCGGACTTCGCGACCGAGACTGCAAACATGACCAAGCAGAACATCCTGCAGCAGGCGGCGTCCAGTATCCTGGCCCAGGCCAACCAGCGCCCGCAGTCCGCTCTGCAACTACTGGGCTAAGCTGGCCACACCGTCAATATCATTGATATGAGGAGCAGCAGATGGCCAATGAATCGATAGCTATGCCCTCTGTTACTTCGACGCTCACTCAACATGGCGGCCCCCAGGCCGCCATGCCTGTTTCTCCCTCCGTTTCGGGTGGACATGATGTGGTCGAGCAGAAAGGCGTCGAGTCGACAGCCCAGGTATCGCAGGCGCCGCTGACACACATCAGGGCAGCAGAGCCGCGTATCGACAGGGCTGATATAGAAAAACAGGCCCAAGAATTGCAAGAAAGATTGGACAACCTGAGCAAAATGAAAGGGTGGACAATCAATTTCAGCCTGATCCCAGAATTCGATCAGCCTGTGATCAAGGTGATAGACGCGGAGACCAAACAGGTGATCCGCCAGATCCCGAGCGAAGAGATGCTCTTGATTAGCAAGAGGTTGCAGTCCATGGAACAATCGGGAAACACGGTATCCAGCCTCTCAGGGCTGCTGTTCGATGGTCAGGTGTAACCCTTTTTTTAAGTCGATAGACAGGAGGACGTGATGGCAATTACCTCTGCGGGGGCGGGGTCTGGGCTCGATCTTGAGAGCGTGATTTCGGCGAGTGTGTCAGCGAAAAAAGCCCAGCTGCAACAGCCGATCATTACCAAGCAGAACAGCACCCAGATCACCTTGTCTGGCATCGGTCAGCTGAAGTCCTCCATCTCTGCCTTTACCGACATTCTGGATAAACTGAGTGCGCCAGGTGCGTTCAACAAACGTGCCATCAACATCACCCAGAGCAAAGATGACCCCATTTTGAAGGTGGAGAGCAAGTCTGGTGCTTCCAACGGTCAATACAACATCATCGTCAATAAGTTGGCGGAAACGAGCCGCCAGGAGGGGATCTTCGACAGTTCGACCACCCCTCTGGCGACTCAGGATGGGCAACTGACCTTCAAGGCGGGTGACAAGACGTTCAAGGTGGATGTGAAAGCGGGCGATACCCTGCAAGACATTCGCAAGAGCATCAACAGCAATGGTGACAACTTCGGCCTCAGTGCCAACATCGTCAACACGGCGGATGGCAAGGCCAAGCTGGTGATCGACTCCGGCATCTCGGGAGACGGCAAGGATCTGACCATCACCGGGAATACCGCCGAACTCGCCATTTTCGAGGCCGGCGGCGGTGTCATGAGCCAGACCCGGGCGGCCAGCAGTGCCGAGATCAACGTGGATGGCAATGTCCTCAAGAGCGACACCAACACCTTTGACGACTCCATTCAGGATCTCAAGGTGACCGTGTTGCGGGTGTCGGACAAGGACAGTGTCGGAGATCTCAAGGCCAACAGGGTGGACATCACCACCGACAAGACATCCATTCAGGATCTTGTCCAGCAGTTCGTGGATGGCTACAACACCCTGCAGGACAAGATGAATGGTCTGGGCAAGCGCAACAGCTTCGTGGGCGGCGTCAAGCAGGACGATGGCGGTGCCCTGGCGGGGGATTCCACTACCCGTGCCATCAGCGCGTTCATGAGCAATCTGCTGGTCAGCCCTTCCCAGAACAGCAGCACCTATTCCACCATCTTCGAAGTCGGCATCAAGATGGACAACAAGGGCAAGTTGTCGCTGGACAAGACCAAGTTCGGTGAGGCGGTCGACAAGAACTTCGATCAGGTGGTGGCGCTCTTTGGCGAGGAAAAGGGGCTGGCGGCCACCTTGAATACCGGCCTGAAAGAGTACACCAAGAGTGGCGGCATGCTGGCACAGCGGGAAGATGTCCTGAACTCGGATTTGCGTGCGCTGACCCAGAAGACGGCGACGGCCAATGCTCAACTGGCGAAATATGAAGCGGCATTGCGTGCTCAATACGGCAGCCTGGATGCCCTGCTGGTCAAGATGAACAGCTCAGCCTCGGCACTGGCGACCTTGCAGACGAATTATCAAAACTCTTGATAGATCGAGAGAATTCAAACATGTACAAACGCAATATCAAAGCATATACGGCGGGCAACCTTGCCGCCGATCTGGCCACGGCGGATCCTCATCGCGTCATCCAGCTGATGATGCAGGGCTGCCTGGAGCGTCTGGCGCAAGCCAAGGGAGCCATAGAGCGCAACGACATGGAGGCCAAATCCATCGCCGTCTCCAAGGCCCAGGGGTTGCTGCACGGTCTGCAGGATGCGCTGGACATGAGCCAGGGCGCCATGGCTGAAGACCTGTATGGGCTCTACGCCTATATGGACGAACGTGTCTGGGACGCCAGCCTGACCCGTGATGTCGCGCCCCTTGAAGAAGTCATGACGCTGATGCTGACCATCAAGTCCGGTTGGGATCAACTGCCGGAGTCAGAAAAGCAGCAAGGATTCCAGATGAGACAACAGTTGGGCGAGCTGTGAGCGCCACCCTCGCCGCCCTCGAAGAGGCACTGAATGAGAATGCCCGTCTGGTGGAGGGGCTGTTGCAACAGCAGCAATATGACGAGGCGTTGCAGTGTATGGATGAGCGGCTGGCATTGATAGAGAGCCTGATGCAACTGGTTGGCCGGGAGCCGTCGCAACGGTCGGCCGCGGTGGCGCTGGCTGGCAGATTGTCCATTCAGGAAGAGAGAATGCAGGCCCTGGCCGCCAGCCACCATCACGCCATTTTCGAACGCTTGACTCTGGTCGGTAGAGCCAACAAGGCCGGGCAGGCCTATCGCGTGAACAGCAAGGAGTTCTGATGCCAGGCAATATTGATGCGGCCCTGATAAAAGCGGAGCAGGAAGCGCTGCGGCTTCGGCAGCAGGCGGAGCAGGAAGCGGCCATGGCGGTGGCTTTGCCGCTGCGATTTGAACAGAATATGGCGGCGTTTCGCCAGTACATTCCCCATATCGCCGATATGTATGAGCACTATCAACCCGCCCGTCCATTTCGGTTTTTCTGCAACGAGAATGGTCAGCCTAATCTGGCTTGGCTCGATGATGATGTCGCAGTCTATGGCGCCGAACCCTATCTCATCTGTGAAACGCTAGTAATGGAATCCATAAAAAAGGGAGGGCTATCCAGATGTTCATTTAGCCAGGAGACCAATCCGCTCGGCTTTATACATGTGGAGTATCTAAATAAGCTCAATACCTATCTGGGAGATATTTCTCAGGAGGCTGGTGTCTTAAGTCAGGTGCCGAATGAAGTACCGAGCGCTTTGATCCTTGGTGTGGGCCTGGGTTATCACCTTGGCTATATCTATGAACGTTGCAAGATTGGTACCCTGTTTCTGTTTGAGCCGGATCTGGATCTTTTCTATGCATCACTATTCTGTTTTGACTGGGCACCGCTGCTGAGCTATTTGCATCAGGAAAATTTGGGAATACATATCCTGCTAGGGCAGGATGAGCAGACAATCTTGAATGATTTTTCTGCGGCAGTACAAAGCCGAGGCTCCTTTCTGATTGCCAATGCCTTTGTCATGTGGGGATATCAGAATGATAAAATAAAAAGCCTGATGAATATCCTCCAACAGGAGTATTATCGACTGATTATGGGATGGGGATTCTTCGATGACAACCTTATCGCACTTTCCCATACCGTGGAGAATATTGAACGTGGCGTGCCTTTTTTAAAGCATGCTCACAAGGTTGCGTATGAGTATCAACGAGTGCCTGTATTTATAATTGCCAATGGTCCCTCTCTGGATGATTCCATCGATGTCATTGCGGCTAATAAAGACCGGGCCATCTTAATATCCTGTGGCAGTGCAATATCAGCTTTGCATAAAGTTGGAATAAAGCCGGATATTCATGTTGAAACTGAACGCACCAAAATCGTCTATGATTTCTTGGTTAACCTGAATGACCCTGAATATCTGCAAGATATTTTTTTCTTGAGCACAGATGTGATTCATCCGAATTGTTCAACTTTATTTAAACGTTCAGCACTGTTGTTCAAAAGTGGTGAACCAGGAGTCATGTTGTGTCATCACCATTTTCCGGAGTCGAGATTATTTACTGCTCTGGGAGTAGTTAATCCATTGGTGGGTAATATAGGTGTCGCTACACCAATTTATCTTGGTTTTAAGAGTGTTTACTTGTTTGGTTTGGATAATGGTTATAAAGAGAAAGGTAATCATCACTCAAAGTTAAGTTCATATTATAATAATGAGCAGAGTGCCGAAATCTTAGGCAAGATAATGTATGGCGATGATCAGTGGCAACGTGAGGCAAATTTCTCTGGCGTTATTATAAGCAATGCCATGTTTGATACATCCCGACACATCATCGAGTATGTATTGTCTACTAATAGAGAAGTACAATGCTTTAATTGTAGTGATGGAGCCAAAATTAAGGGAGCAAGACCTTTTCCAAGCAGCGAGGTGGGTTTATTCCAACCCATCGATAAGGCAGCCATCCTCGATGACATCAGCAATAGACTCTGTGCTCCACTAGCGTTATCAAAGCAAGACTTTTATCCTTTGCTAGATGTTGAATTTTTCAATAATTTTATCGATAAAATGGTTGATGAGTGGCAGCTAAATTTTTCATCTAGGAATGAGATTAATCAGCTGATGCTGCAACATTTTGGTTATCTTAGTCAGATAGCCAAAACTAAGCAAATGCATATAGCTCAGTTTATGATAGGCTCGATGAATTATATATTTACCCTGTTAAGTTCCATTCTTTATTCAACCGAAAAGGAAGGGGAGGCTCTTGCCCTGATGAAGCCCGCCATTGAGATCTGGCTAGAGTTTTTGGCCAAGGCGAGGGAGATGTATCCCAGGGCGCTCGACAGCGTCGACATGGTGGATAACGAAGTGATGGCGCTGTTCAGAAAGAAAACCGTGAACAGCTGAGCCTGTGCCCCTGCACTTGGGGAGAGACGAAAATACCGACCCTTGGGTCGGTATTTTTTATCTTGCGGGATAGGGGTTCTGCGCCGCGAGCAGCCTCGCATCTTTGCGCAGGATCTGCACCGAGATCAGCGCATCCGGCTCGAGTTCGGTGCTGCCGTCGTGATGCTGCACATGCTCGAACAGACGGTGGTAACCCGGATGCCAGGCAAACAGATCGCCGTAGTTCATCTTGTAGCTGAAGAGACTGGCGTGATGCTGATAGTCGTTGCGATAGTGTCCGGCCGGCGGATTGAAATCCAGTATGGTCATGAGTCCCTGGTCGGCCAGCAGCGCATCGCTGCCTGCGGCAATCTTGAACAGATCCTGGGGATCGCACAGATAGAGGCAGAAGCCGAAGATGATGAGGTCGACGGGTTCCATCTCGGGCAGGTTGTCGGCCGTCCCGACCGTGAGGTGCAATCCAGGGTACCGGGAGAGCCCATCCTGGATGGCACTGGCCGAGGGATCCACCCCATAGCAGCGTGCGCCGTAATGCTCGGCCAGCTGCGCCAGCCGCCAGCCGTTGGCGCAACCTATCTCCAGGATCCTGGCGGGTTTGCTGCCCAGATACGCCAGTGCCTTGAAGATGGGATCGCGCTCCAGGGTCTTGCCTAGGATGGCGCTCTTGTTGCGTTCGTACCACTCGTTCCCTTCCCGGGACATGAAGACGTTCTTCTGATCCATGCTGAGCTCCTCGACCGTTTAGGAAACCAATGACCAGGCCAGGGGCGTACCGGCCTGAATATCCTGGCTGGCACGGCGACCCAGCAGGGAGGGAAGGTGAACCGGGGGCAAACCATCGGCCGGCCGGACGGAACGGACATTGCGGGACGTGAAGGCATCCCCCGCCTTCATGTCCTCACAGACGAAGAGAGAGCGAGCGAAGCGCCGGTTGCGCATCGTCTTGTCGTTGAGGTGATAGCTGACCTCCCCCAGGGCCGCCTCGACTTGCCGGATCCCTTCGACCATGTGGGCGAACTCGTCCGGCGTCATGGAGAAGGAGGCATCCGGTCCACCCACGGCTCGGTCCAGAATGAAGTGCTTCTCTATCACGCTAGCCCCCAGGGCGGTGGCGGCCATGGCCACCGCTTCCCCCAGGGTATGGTCCGACAACCCCACCTCGACCCCGAAAGTCTGCTTCATATTCGGCATGGTGAGCAGGTTGGCCTCCTCCACCGGGGCTGGGTAGGAGGAGGTGCACTTGAGCAATGTGATGTCGTGATTGCCTACGCGGCGGCAGGCTTGCACGGCGGCATCGATGTCGGCCAGGGTCGCGATGCCGGTCGAGATGATCATCGGCTTGCCCTTGCTGGCGGTGTACTCGATCAGGGGGATGTCGGTGATCTCGAAGGAGGCGATCTTGTAGAGAGGGACGTCGAGTGTCTCCAGAAAATCGACGGCACTGGGGTCGAAGGGGGTGGAGAAGAAGATGAGGCCTTCCTTGTGCGCTTCCGCCTGGATGGCGGCATGCCACTCCCAGGGGGTATAGGCCTCCTGGTAGAGCTTGTAGAGCGTGGTGCCATCCCAGATGGTGCCCTGATTGATCTGGAAATGTTCATTGTCGCAGTCGAGGGTGATGGTGTCGGCCGTATAGGTCTGGATCTTGATGGCATCGGCGCCGCACGCCTTGGCTGCGCGTACCGTCGCGAGGGCCGTCTCCAGGGAGTGGCCATGATTGGCCGACAGTTCGGCGATGATGAAGCATCGATTCGGATGAATGGCTTGGGTCATGGATGTCTCCACTCCTGTTCGGTGATCCCCATGAGCACGAGATCGACATAGTTTGTTGTATGGGGGCGATAGACCGCCTCCCGCCAGACCCCTTCATGGCGAAAGCCGGCACGCAGATAGGCCTGAATGGCTCTTTCATTGTCGGCCGCGACCTCCAGCTTGAGCGTATGCAACCGGGCAACCTCGAAGGCGAGGCGGTTGACGGTGGCCAGCAGGCGAGCCCCCAGCCCCTTGTCGGGGCGCGAGGGATTGCGATAGATCCCGAGCCAGGCCAGACGATTCTGCCAGTCCAGCCGGTGCAGGGCGATCACCCCCAGGATCCCCCGGGGGTCGAGGCAGAGGTAGTTCAGGTTGCGAGTGTCCTGATGCTGGCGTGCCATGAAGGCACGATGCGTCTCCAGACTGATGTCGCCTCCCGTATTCATCCAGCGTGCGATCTCGGGGTGGGTTCGCATCTGCCAGACCGCCACGACCTGCTGTTCATCCAGCATGGCGAAGGGGAGCAGGCTCACCCCGGCGAGGTCGAAGGCGTGCTGCAGATCTAGGCCTGGTTGAGCCATGAGAGGGCCTCCAGGGTACCGTTTCCTGTTATGAGTCGCTGCAACCCTTGTGCCCGTCTGACGCGCTCCTCCGGTGCCGATAGCGTCGCCAGCCCTTGTTCCAGCCGGGATAGCAGGGCGGCATCGTGCCACCAGCCCCCGGAGATAAAGGTGTCTGGACCGCACCAGCCCGCCAGCTGGCGGGCCTGGTTGTCGGCAACGCCGATGAGCACGCCCGGCAGACCGCAGCGTGCCAGTTCATAGGTCACTTGCCCGGCGGCACTGATGGCTAGATCGCAGCGGCACATGAGATCCGCCATCTGCCCGGCATCGAGGTTGTGATGTTGCTGGCATCCCGACAGGCGCGAGTCGGGCGCCCGGCTGACGACGTTCAACTCCGCGTCCAGATGGTGCCGGCGCAGCCAGGTGACCAGGCCAGGTAGCAGGTCGTGGATGTCGGTGCCGCCCATGATGAGCAGGATGCGTTCGATACGGGCAGAGACCCGGGTTCGGGCGGGCACGGACCAGAACGGGAGGCGCAGGGGTTGCCAGCCAGGTCCCCACCGCCAAGTGGCGATGCCGGAGTGGTTGCCTGGTGTGCCCGGGCTGGCGTGAATGACCAGCCCCTTCGGGTAGTTCAGCCGCTCGGTGTCATCGAGATAGAGCACCCGCAGGAAACCGGCAGAGATGCTCTCAAGCGTGGCCAGGCTGGCCGAGTAGGAGTCGACGATGGCGACCGCCTGTTGCGGGGAAGTGGGTCGCTGCTGCCAGTTGTCCCAGCTGACGGACTCCTTCCCGAGCAGGGTGCTGGCAAGCTCGTCGCCATCGACTACCCAGTGGACGGTACCGCCCTGCTGTCGCCAGGCCGCGGCATAGGCGCTGCAACGACTGAGGTGACCGAGGCCCCGGGCCTGGTCCCCCTCGCTGAAGATCCAGAGCGGCGGCATTTAGCGCACCTTGAACACCGGCTGGATAGGCTCGCCATCCAGGGCCTGATGAATGGCCTTGTCGGCATCCAGGCGGACAAGCGCCGGCAGGACCTCGGCATAGACGGCCAGCAGGGTCTGTACATCCTGCTCGCTGTGGGCAAGGTTCAGGTTGTGGCTGCCGAGGCTCAGGATGCCCCGCTTGCACAGCTCCTGGATGAAATAGCTCTTGAGCAGCCAGCTGGAGTGGTTGGCCGAGTCGCCGATGAGCAGGAAGCTCCAGCTCGGATGGCCGGCGCTTTGCAGCCAGCTCGGGGCATCCAATTTTTGCAGCAAGGCATCGAGCCCGTTCAGCAACTGCTGGCCGCGCTCCGCCAGCCGTGCAGGCACGTCGAGCCGGCGCATCTTGCCGATCACGGCGTTGGCCGCCGCCAGGGCGATGGCATCGCCGCCGAAGGTGCCGGAGAAGAAGATATCTTCCATGCGGCGCATGTACTGGCGGCGACCCACCACGGCGGAGATGGGGAAGCCGTTGGCCATGCCCTTGCCGAAGGCGGCCAGATCCGGGGTCACCCCGAACAGGGTCTGGGCGCCGCCGAGGTGGAAGCGAAAGCCCGTGATGGTCTCATCGAAGATGAGCAGGGCGCCGTGCTCGTCGCACAGCTGGCGCAGGCCGGGCAGGAAGTCCGGAGCGGGCCAGGCGACGTTCATGGGTTCCAGGATCACGGCGGCAAACTCGCCGGGATGGGCTTCCAGCTGGGCCTTGAGGGAGGCCAGATCGTTGTAGTCGAAGCGATGGGTGAGCTCGCGCACGCACTCGGGCACCCCCAGGTGGCGGGTGGTGGAGCCGATGTACCAGTCCTGCCAGCCGTGGTAGCCGCAGACGGCGACCCGCTCCCGACCGGTGACGGCGCGGGAGAGGCGAATGCAGGCGGAGGTGGCGTCGGTGCCGTTCTTGCCAAAGCGGACCATCTCGGCGCAGGGGATGAGCGCGATCAGCTGCTCCGCCACCTCGGTTTCCAGGCGGTGGGGCAGGGAGAAGATGGAGCCCAGGTTGAGCTGATCCAGCACGGCCTGGTTCACGTCCGGATCGCAGTAACCCAGGCTGATGGCCAGCAGGCCGCTGGCAAAGTCGAGATACTCGTTGCCATCCACATCCCACACCCTGGCGCCCTGACCGCGCTCGAGAAAGAGCGGCGCGGCGCCATAGGGGAAGCAGAGGCGGCTCTTGGAGAAGGTCTGGGACCCTAAAGGAATGCTCTGCTCGGCCCGGGCGGAGAGGGTCAGTGAATGCTGATACCGTGAGGTCATGAGTGGTTCTCCTTGGCCAGCGAGCTTGCCAGCCCCTCATTGCGTTGATGTTGGGTGTTCAGGGTCGCCAACTGCGGCTCACGCGCCAGCAGGGCGAGAATGTCGTCGGTGGCAAAGGCCGGGTTTGACGGGTAGAGCCGCTGATAGATTTGCTCGACCAGGGCGAAGTCGGCGGGCTCGTCCACCGTCCAGCGCAGATGGGCCAGGCTCGGCTGGCGCGCCAGCTTGCCTATCTTGAACTGCGCCTCGTGCTGGCGGATGTAGTAGGTGACGTGTTCGCGCTGGGTCGGGGTGTGGGCGCTCCCGGCCAGCAGATCCAGGGTGGCGGCGCTCAGGATCTCGGCGTCCAGTCCATCCGGGTAGCTGGGGTCCCAGCAGTTGCTGCTGTAGTCGTAGCCGCCGGTCAGATGCAGCTCGACCAGCTCGTCGATGAGGGCGGGATCCGCGAGCGGACAATCCCCGGTGAGCCGCACGATCTGGCTGGGGCCGAAGGGTTGGGCGGCCAGATGAAAACGCTGCAGCACGTCGTCCAGCGGGCCGCGAAAACAGGGGACGCCCAGCTCGGCGCAAAGGGCCGAGATGGCCTCATCCCCGGCCTGGTCGCTGGTGGCGACCACCAGTTGATCCAGCCTGGTCGAGCGCTGGAGCCGCTCTATCTGGCGGGCGAGCATGGGGACGCCGAGCAGGGGTTTGAGCACCTTGCCCGGCAGTCGGCTGGAGCTGGCTCTGGCCTGCAATATTCCGAGGATCATGATGTTCTCCACATGGCCGGGTTGATGAGGCCGGGCTCGTCGCAGGCGAGGGCGGCCAGCTCGTCGTCATGGCCCGGATGCAGATGGGCATAGGTTGAGGCGATGGCCGCCAGTTCATGGGCATGGCAGACCCCGACCACGAAGCGGCTGACCTGGGGCAGGGCCGGGATCAGGGAGAGCGCCTTGTGGAGCGGGGAGAGATGGGGATGCCAGTCGTCCAGCCGCGCCAGCGGTCGGGCGAAGGCCTGGAAATAGTCCGGGCGCATGGCCGGCTGCATCAGCAGCAGGCCTTGCAGGAACAGAGAGCGCACGTGGATCTCACACCCCAGAGCCTGTAGTCGGTCGAGCCAGCCCGAGCGTAAAAAACGCTGATCGAGCAGATTGGTGGGGAGCTGCACCAGCTCCAGCGGATAACCCTGCGCCAGCCAACGTGCCAGCTCCTCGGGGGCATAGACGGAGACCCCCACCTTGCCCACCAGCCCCTGACGCTGCAGCTCTGCCAACTGCTCGAACAGGGCGGGGCTGGCATCCTGGCTGCGGTGCAGCAGCAGGCCGTCCAGCCTGGGGCGGGCCAGCCGTTGCAGGCTGCCTGCCACCGAGGTGGTGACCTCGGTGGCCTGGATGCCCGGTGCCAGCTTGCCCACCAGCTGGAAGTCGGCGGTGTGACGGCTGCCGAGCCGGGTCTCGGCCTTGCCATAGGCCTGGGCCGTGTCCAAGGTATCCACCCCCAGCTTGCGGGCCAGGGTCAGGATGGTATCGAGTTCGTCATCCGGCACTTCGCCGGCGCGGTTGCTGACGCCGTAGTCGAGCCCGAACTGGACCGTGCCCAGGGCTAGGCGCATAGCACGGACTCCAGCGCCCGCACCACCTGATCCTGCTCCGCCAGGGAAAGGGCGGGGTACAGGGGGAGGCTGACGGCTTGCCGGTAATAGGCCTGGGCGCCGGGGTAGGCTGCGGGATCATGACCCAGCTCGCGATAGTAGGGCTGGGCCGGGATCGGCATGTAATGAACATTCACCCCTATGCCGGCCTCCCTCAACTGGGCAAACACCCGATCCCGGTCGGCGACCCGGACCACATAGAGGTGGTAGCCGCTGCGCCTGTCATCCATTTGGCGCAGGGGCTGCACCGGCAGCCGGGTCAGCAGTTCGTCGTAGCGGGTGGCAAGCTGTTGGCGCTGCGCAATAAATTGCGGCAGGCGGCGAAGCTGGCTTGCGCCCAGTGCGGCCTGGATGTCGGTCAGCCGGTAGTTGAAACCCAGCACCTGCTGCTCGTAGTACCAGCCTCCCGGGCTGGGGGCACTCAGCTGAGCGGGATCCCGGGTGATGCCATGGCTGCGATAAAGCCTCAGCTTTGCCGCCAGTGCGGCGCTGCGGGTGGTGATGGCGCCCCCTTCCCCGGTCGTGATGGGTTTCACCGGGTGGAAGCTGAAGACGGTCATGTCGCTGTGGGCACAGCTGCCGATGGGTTGCCCCTGATAGCTGGCCCCCAGGGCATGGCAGGCATCCTCGATGAGGTGCACGCCATATTGTCGGCACAGGGCGCCTATCTCGGCGAGATCGCAGGGCTGGCCCGCGAGATGCACGGCAACCAGGGCCTTGGGCTGATGGGATGTTCCCTGAACGCGCTGCAGCTTCTCGCGCAGCGCCGCCACGCAGAGGTTGCCGGTTTCGGGCTCCACGTCGACGAAGTCCACCTGGGCGCCGCAGTAACGGGCGCAGTTGGCGGAGGCGACGAAGCTGATGGCGGAGACCCAGACCCAGTCATCCGCTCCCAGCTCCAGCGCGGCACAGGCAAGGTGCAGTGCCGTGGTGCCATTGCTGCAGGCGATCACGTGGGGGGCCTGGCAATAGTCGGCCAGCCCCTGCTCGAAGGCGGGCACCATTTCGCCCTGGGTCAGGTAGTCGGACTTCAGGACGGCGACGACGGCCTCGATATCTTCATCTGTGATGGATTGGCGTCCATAGGGGATCATTCGGCGAGTACCTGCTGATTCATGACTTTCAATTCCTCTATCGACAGGAAATGGCGATTGTTGAGGGAATTGTATTCAAAGCCGTGTTCGACCTGGGTGGCCTTCTCCCCCAGGGCGTTGACGGCAAAGTCATTGTTGCGGCTCGTGAAGGTGATGCTGGGGGCGATGACGTAATAGTTGTCAAATTCATAGGTATGGTAGGAGTCGTCGGCCGGGCACATCACCTCGTGCAGCTTCTCGCCCGGGCGGATGCCGATTATCTCCTGGGGCAGCTCCGGCGCCATGGCGCTGGCGAGATCCGTGATGCGCACTGACGGGATCTTGGGAACGAACACTTCCCCCCCCTTCATGCGGGCGAAGTTGGTCAGCACGAACTCCACTCCCTGCTGCAGGGTCAGCCAGAAGCGGGTCATCTCGGCATGGGTGATGGGCAGGCGGCTGGCCCCTTCCCTGATCAGCCGGTCGAAGAAGGGCACGACCGAGCCGCGGGAGCCCACGACGTTGCCGTAGCGCACCACGGAGAAGATGGTGGGGTTCTTGCCCGCCATATTATTGGCGGCCACGAACAGCTTGTCGGAGCAGAGCTTGGTGGCGCCATAGAGATTGACCGGGTTGGCCGCCTTGTCGGTGGAGAGGGCGATCACCTTCTCGACCCCGTTGTTGAGCGCCGCCTTGATGACGTTTTCCGCCCCGTGGATGTTGGTCTTGATGCACTCCATGGGGTTGTATTCGGCGGCAGGCACCTGCTTGAGGGCGGCGGCATGGACCACGAAGTCCACGCCGTGCATGGCCATGTCCAGGCGTTCGCCATCGCGCACGTCGCCGATGAAGTAGCGCATGCAGGGGTGGTTGAACCGCTGCTGCATCTCGAATTGCTTGAGCTCATCACGGGAGTAGACGATCAGACGGCTCGGCGTGTACTGGGTGAGGACCGTTTCGATGAACTTCTTGCCAAAGGAGCCGGTACCCCCGGTGATCAGGATCGTTTTTCCGTTGAACATGTCATTGTCCCGTTATGGAGTGAGTGTCTTCAAATAGTGAAGCATATTTTATGCCATATCACTGAGATGCCCGACCCATGGGGCGCTCACCACCATGACGGCGTCAGGCGGATGGTGGGGGGCCGCGCAGGATCGCCTCGCATACCTGCTCCACCGCGTTGAGGGCGCGGGGGGTGAAGCGGTGCAGTTCATCGGCGTTGATAAGGGCGAGCCGCTGGTGTTTGACGGCGTCCAGCATGGGCCACTGCCGCCAGTGATCCAGCACGGAAGGATCCCGGCCGCCAGCCAGGATGAGCCCGGGATTGGCCTTGATCACCTGCTCCAGCCCGACCTGGGGGTAGGCTGCTCCCGTATTCGCCATGATGTTGCGTCCGCCGCAGAGGGTGATGGCCTGCCCCGGCCAGGTCGAATTATTGACGCTGGTGAGCGGCGGGTACCAGAGCTGATAGAAGACAGACAGGGGCTTGGGCTCGCCGTAGCGCGCCGCCAGGGCGTCGAGCCGGGTCAGATAGGCGCGGGCTTGCTCGTCGGCTCTGGGCGTGAGCCCGAGCAGGTGCCCCAGGCTGCGCATCTCGGTGGCCAGGGAGGCAAAGTCGGTGGGCTCCGAGTAGAAGACGGGGATGCCGAGGCGCTCGACCGGGCCCAGCATGCGGGCCTGGGCGGAGCGCCAGGCCACTACCAGATCCGGCTTCTGGGCCAGCAGCGCCTCGAGGTTGATGCTGCGATAGTTGGCCACCCGGGGGAGGTTGGCCACCTCGGCGGGGTAATCGGAGGCATCGTCGGTGGCGACCACGCGATCCCCGGCGCCGATATCGAACAGCAGTTCCGTCAGATGGGGAGTGAGGCTCACGATGCGCTGCGGCGGGGTGGCCATGGCGCACAGTGAGGTGCCCAGCAGGCAGACAAACAGGCCCAGGGCACGAAGGGAAACGCGATCAGCCATGATTGAGCGCCATCCATGTCAGGAGCTGCGAGAGCCCGAGCCAGCCCCAGCCGGTCAGTTGCAGACGCTGCAGCAGGCGCAGGGGCAGGTTGGCATCGGGTTCGCTCCCCTCATCAAATACCGGAAAGCGCACCAGCTGGCCCTGATAGTAGCGGGGGCCGCCGAGTCGGCTGCCCGTCGCCCGGGCCAGCAGCGCGAGCAGGACCCCCATGGCGGGATGGGGCCAATGCAGCGCAGGTCGCACTCTGTTGCCCAGCCCGCGCACCTGGGTCAGGCACAGGGGGAGCGCCAGCAGCAGGATGGCGGGGGCGCAGAAACCCTGATAGAGCGCCGCAGCCGGGCGGCCGAAGTGGACGAACGCGCTTTGCTTGGGGTTCCACGCCAGATGGGTCAACTGGGCGAGCCGCACCAGCAGGGCACCTTGTACCCCGGCCAGGGCGAAGCCCAGCAGGGGGGCGGCCCACTGACCGACGAGGCGCAGTACGCAGGTCTCGCTCACCGCCTTGTTCAACCCCATCACCGAGAGCTTGCCGGTCTCCCGCTTGAGCCAGGGGGCGACCTGCAGCCTCGCCACGACCAGCGTCTCCTGGGTTGCCAGAGCGCGGCTCCCCCGGGCGAGTTCCCGCAAGGGGCGGGATTCGAGCATCAGCAGCAGGAACAGGAGGTCGAACAGGGGCTCGGAAAGGGAGAGATTGCGCACCGCCCAGAGACCGGCAGCGCAGGGCACCCAGACCACCAGCAGGGCAAGGAGCCCGGCCTGGCTCTGCTGGCGTGGCGTGCCGTCGGGGCGATAGACCTTCTGGCCGAGGCGGGTGAGCAGAGGCACTGCTGCGCCGGGTCGAAAGCGTGCGGGCCAGGGCAGCAGGGCCTCCAGCAGGGCGGCCCCCACCATGATGCCCGCCGTCGTGGAGGCGAGGGCGGTCATCAGGACATCCCAGGAGGGGGCGTTGATCACAGCTTGCCGAGCAGCGCGATGATCACTTCGGCGGAGTGTTGACCCGCCACCTCGATGAAGGCATCGAAGGATTCCACCTGCTCCTTGCCGGCGATGTCCGACATGGCCCGTACCACCAAATAGGGCACTTTGAACATGTGGCATACCTGGCCGATGGCGGCCCCTTCCATCTCCACCGCCAGCATCTGCGGGAAGTCGGCACGGGCTTTCGCGATGGCGTCCGGCTTGCACATGAACTGATCGCCGGTGCAGATGAGCCCGACCTTGGTCTGGTGCTTGCCTTGCTCGGCAATGCAGGCTTGTGCCAGGGCGATGAGTCTTTCGTCGCAGGGGAAGGCGGCGGGCTGCTGGGCCATCTGGCCCATCTCGTAACCGAAGGCGGTCACGTCCACGTCGTGGAAGCGCATCTCGCTCGCGATGACCACGTCACCGATGTGCAGATCCTGGGCGAAGCCGCCGGCGGAACCGGTGTTGATGACGCAATCGGGAGCGAACTTCTCCAGCAGCAGGCTGGTGGCGACGCTGGCGGCGACCTTGCCGATGCCGGAGCGGGTCAGGATCACCTCTTTACCGGCCAGCTTGCCCTGATAGAACTCGCAGCCGCCCAGTTGCAGGGTGGTGGGCTCGCTCAGCTGGCTGCGCAGGAGGGCTACTTCCTGCTCCATGGCGCCGATAATACCTACTTTCATCATCTACCTCGTCTCGATGGCCGCTGGGCCGAAAAAGTTGGCGTGGATGATAGCAAAACTTGGCGGTGGCGCCGAGCATTGCGATGGCGCGGATGGGGGGTCAGGGGTAGCGTCTGGCCAGGGCGGCCAGTTCACCACTGTCTGCGAGCCGTTGCAGGGTGTTGGCGAACAGGGTCAGGCGCTCGGGGGCACTGTGGCGATGGAACAGGATGTAGAAGGGAGTCTCTTCCATCACGGTGGGGAGGATGCGGATCTTGTCGGCCAGCCCCTGTTCGCGCAAGTCGGACTCAAACCCCGGGGAGCGGTAGTAGACGAAACGGCCGCGCTTCATCAACAACTTCTCGTAGTTGGCCTGGTTGCTGATCCCGCCGCTGTCGATGATGAGGCCGCCGATATCCTGGAGCCGGGCGATGGCGCCGCTGCCATGGTTGATGAGGATGATGCCCGCCTGGCCGAGGGCCCTGACATCCTGCCAGCTGCGTATCTCGACGGGATCGTCACGGCGCACCGCCAGGTGGTAGCGCACCGTGAAGATGGCGGGAGTCAGGACGATGAAGTGATCCCGCCTGGCCGGGCTCTCCCCCACGCCGCAGATGAAGTCCAGCTGACCGTGCTGCACCTTCTTTTCCAGCCGTCGCAGCGGCAGGAAGCGCTGATCTCCCTCAATGCGAAGGGCTGGCTCCCTTGCTTCCATGAGCCGGAAGAGATCGACGCAGATCCCGCCGACATGCCCGTCGGGGAGCGTCACGTACTTGGGGGACGACGCCTGCTGCGCGGCCGTATGAAAGACCTCGGTGGCGCCAATGGCCCTGGCGGTGAGGACAAGCAGACACAGCAGCAGGATTATCCTGAGGGTCATCCGGGCAGGCTTCCGATGGGATTCAGGCGCCGTACATCAACCAGTCAAAGGGCGCCGGGGGCTCAACATTAGGCGATTTCCCCCTCTTATTTCAAGGGGTTCGCGCTGTCGTCACTAGGCGCACGGGGCTTGAGGGGGGTGATCAGCCGAGTGCGGTGTCGAGGGTCATCATCAGAGCGAAGCCTGCCATCAGGCCCAGGGTGGCGTGGGTCTGGTGGCCGTTGCGATGGGTGTCCGGGATCACTTCGTGGGAGACCACAAACAGCATGGCACCAGCCGCGAGCCCGAGGCCGATGGGGTAGGCGATGGCCATGCCGCTGGCGAGTCCGACCCCGAGCAGGGCGCCGAGCGGTTCCAGCAGGCCGCTGCCGATGGCGACCAGCACGGCCACCGGCGGGCGAAAACCGGCTGCGCACATGGCCAGCGCTACAGCCAGTCCTTCGGGAATGTCCTGCAGGGCAATGGCGGTCGTGAGGGGCAGTCCCACCGTCATGTCCCCCTGGGAGAAGCTGACCCCGATGGCCATGCCTTCGGGCAGGTTGTGCAGGGCGATGGCGAAGACGAACAGCCAGACCCGTGAGCAGCTCTCATGGCCGGGACCACAGGGGCCGGTCTTGTCGTGTTCGTGAGGGGTGAATTGATCCAGTCCCAGCATCAGCAGCACTCCGAGGGTCATGCCGGCCACCACCACGGCGGCGGCGAGGAAGCCGTCACCCGTGATCCCCTCGGCGGCCTCGAGCCCCGGCAGCAGCAGGGAGAAGGCGCTCGCCGCCAGCATCATGCCGGCGGCGAACCCCAGCATGGCATCTTCCACCCGTTGGGAAACGGCGCGCAGGAACAGGGCAGGCAGGGCGCCCAGCGCCGTGGCGGCAAAACCCGCAGCGCCGCCGATGAGGCCATAGCGTACTCCGGGCGTGATCTCCCCTGCTGCCAGCATGACGAGACTCTGCACCAGGAGCAGCAGCACGGCGACCAGGGCGAGCAGCAGCCCCAGGGCGATGAGGGGGCGATCCGCTATCTGCTCGCGCAGTTGGACAGACCAGGAAGGGGAGAGGGTCGATACGTTGTCCATGGGGCCTCTGAAGACAGGAATGGGGAGAGACGAGCGGCCATTACATAACCTGGCCCCTGCTTTGTCCATGACGGCGGACCGATTGTGGCAATCGGCTCAAGTTTTGCGTCGAGCTGGTCGCTCCTGTGCTGGCAGCCTCGTGGCGGGCACAAGGCCCGGCGTGGGGCGAGCGGGAAGCAAGGGATCCCCTCTCTTTGCTCCCATCGTCATTTCCCGTCAGGAGTCTCGGGTCACCGCTTACACGGATGTGATCATTGTGTCACTGCACATCTGCAGTCGAGGATCACCAGCCAACATGTCTTACAAGCATCTCTCCATCGGCAAGAAAATTGCCGCCGTCTTTGCGGTCATTGCCGTCATCAACGCCGTCTTCGGCCTGTTTCTCGCCACCGAACTGCGGGACATTCGGGATCGGGTATTGAACTTCACCGACTCCACCCTGCCAAGCGTGCTCTCGGTGGACAACCTGCTCTACGACGTCTCCTATGTGCGCCGTGCCCAGTTTGCCCTGCTGATGGTGGAAGATGCCGTCGACAGGCAGGTTCGCCGCGCCCGCATCCAGGAGAGCCTGGGCAAGGTGCAGCAGGTCATGGATGCCTACGAGGCAACCGTGGGGGCCGAGCATGAACGCCAGGCCTTCAACCGCGTCAAGCAGCAGTGGCTGCAATATCTGGGGGCCGTCAACCAGGTGGATGCCCTGTTGTTCCAGGGCAGCAGGGATGAGGCCAGGGAGGCGCTGTTTCGCTCGAACGGGCTCTACACCGAGCTGGAGCTGGCGGTGCGTGCACTGGTGAAAGTGAATCTTGGCTTTGTGGAAGAGAACCGTGGCAGCCTGCTTGGCAGCGTCACCATGGTGATGACCTTTGCCGTGGTGAGCATCGCGACCCTGCTGATCTTCATGGGGGTCATGACCTGGTTCCTCACCCGCCAGATCTGCCTGCCCCTGCAAGCCGTGGTGGCCCAGGCCAATGCCATCGCCCTGGGGGATCTGACCCATCGGCTGGATCGCCAGCACATCGGGCAGGACGAACTGGGGATGCTGGCCAGCGCCTCCCTCAAGATGCAGGACAACCTGCGTGGGCTCATCGAGGAGGTGGCCGCCGCCGTGACCCAGCTGGGAGCCGCCATCGAGGAGGTGAGCGCGGTCTCCGAGCAATCATCCCAGGGGATCCAGAGCCAGCAGCAGGAGATAGCCCAGGTTGCCACCGCCATGGCCCAGATGAAGGCGACGGTAGCGGATGTGGCGGGCAACACCGAGGTGGCCTCGGAGTCGGCAAGCTCCGCCAATGCCCTGGCTCGCCGCGGCAGTCAGGATGTGCAGGGGGCCCTGGATGCCATCACCCGGGTGGCCGGTGAGATGGAGCAGGCGGGCAACCTGGTGAGTGAACTGGAGAAAGAGTCCGCCCAGATCAACCTGGTGGTGGATGTCATTCGCGGCATTGCCGACCAGACCAACCTGCTGGCACTCAATGCCGCCATCGAGGCGGCCCGTGCCGGTGAGCAGGGGCGCGGCTTTGCGGTGGTGGCCGACGAGGTGCGCACCCTGGCGGGGCGTACCCAGGCCTCCACCGGCGAAATCGTCGCCATCATCGAGACCCTGCAGGCCCGTGCCAACCGGGCGAAGTCGGTGACCGGCCAGAGTTGCGAGATGATCCGCCAGTGCGTGAGCCAGAGCGAACGCACCAGCGCGGGCATTCGTCAGATTGAAGAGGCGGTGGCCCAGATAGCCGACATGGCGATCCAGATTGCCAGTGCCTGTGGCGAGCAGGATGCGGTCTCCGATGAGCTGGGCCGCAACGTGGCGCGCATCAACGACTCCTCCAACGAGGTCGCGACCGGCGCGGATCACACCGCCAAAGCCTGTCTGGAGCTGAGCCAGCTGGCGGCGGGTCTGCGCCAGAGCATGGGGCGCTTCCGCCTGGCCTGACGGTGGCCGCAGCCAATGAAAACGGGGCCCTGGGCCCCGTTGTTTTTCTCACCGCCAGGCGGCGTGGGCTCAGGCGCCCAGGCCGGTACCGGCGTCTTTCTTGGCAATCAGCTCAATCTTGTAGCCGTCCGGGTCTTCCACGAAGGCGATGACGGTGGTACCGCCCTTCACAGGGCCCGGTTCGCGGGTGATCTTGGCGCCGGCGGCGCGCAGCGCCTCGCAGGTGGCATAGATGTCGTCCGCTTCCAGGGCGATGTGACCATAGGCGGAACCGAGCTCGTATTCGCTCACGCCCCAGTTGTAGGTGAGCTCGATGACGGCTTCATCCTTCTCGTCGCCGTAGCCGACGAAGGCCAGGGTGTACTTGTATTCGCTGTTCTCGCTCTTGCGCAGCAGTGTCATGCCCAGCACTCGGGTGTAGAAGTCGATGGAACGTTGCAGATCGCCGACGCGCAACATGGTATGCAGAATTCTCATTGCTCAATTCTCCGGGTTGGTGGATTGGTACTGCCTTGAATCCATGGCCCGAGACCGGATCCGCAGAGGCCTGCAGATCAACTCTCGGGATAGACCTTCTCTTTGTATTCGCACAAATCTTCGATGATGCAGGAGCCGCAGCGGGGCTTGCGGGCGAGACAGGTGTAGCGCCCGTGCAGGATGAGCCAGTGATGCACGTCCAGCTTGAACTCGGCGGGGACCACCTTGAGCAGCTTCTCCTCCACCTGATCGACGTTCTTGCCCACTGCAAAGCCGGTGCGGTTGGAGACCCGGAAGATATGGGTGTCGACGGCGATGGTGGGCCAGCCGAAGGCGGTGTTGAGCACCACGTTGGCGGTCTTGCGGCCGACGCCGGGCAGGGCCTCGAGGGCCTCGCGATTCTCCGGCACCTCGCCGCCGTGGCGCTCCAGCAGAATGGCGCAGGTCTTGATGACGTTCTCGGCCTTGGTGTTGAAGAGGCCAATGGTCTTGATGTACTCCTTGACCCCGTCCACCCCCAGATCCAGCATGGCCTGGGGGGTGTTGGCCACCGGATAGAGCTTGTCGGTGGCCTTGTTGACGCTCACGTCGGTGGCCTGGGCCGAGAGCAGCACGGCGATGAGCAGCTCGAAGGGCGTGGTGAAGTTGAGCTCTGTGGTGGGATGGGGGTTGTCATCGCGCAACCGCTCCAGGATCAGCCTGCGTTTCTGGTTGTTCATGGCTCTCTCTTGTCTCAGAGCTGGGTAGTGCGGGCGCCCGCCGCCGGCACGGTGCAGTGGGCCTTCTCGGCACTCTGCTTGCGGCCCATCCAGTCGTTGATGGCGTTTTTGCCGGCGATCATCAAACCGAGGCCGATGAAGCCGCCGGGGGGCAGGATCGCCAGCAGCAGGCTGGCGTCGGCGTGGAACAGCTCGACGCGCAATGACTTGGCCCAGTCACCCAGCAGCAGCTCGGCACCGTCAAACAGGGTGCCCATGCCAATGATCTCGCGAAGGCCCCCCAGTACCAGCAGCACCAGGGTAAAGCCCAGCCCCATCATGAAGCCGTCGAGGGCGGCAAGCAGGGGCGGGTTCTTGGAGGCATAGGCTTCGGCGCGGCCGATGATGACGCAGTTGGTGACGATGAGGGCGATGAAGATGCCGAGCGCCTGATAGAGGCCGTAGGTGTAGGCGTTCATCAACAGCTGCACGCTGGTCACCAGGGCCGCGATAATCATCACGTAGACCGGGATGCGGATATCCTTGGGCACCCAGTTGCGCACCAGGGAGACGGCGAGGTTGGAGCAGACCAGTACCACCATGGTGGCAAGGCCGAGCCCCAACGCATTGGTAAAGGTGGAGGAGACCGCCAGGGTGGGGCAGAGTCCCAGCACCTGCACCAGGGAGGGGTTGTTCTTCCACAGTCCCTGCAGCATCAGCTCCTTGAGCTCTTCGCGGCTGCCACTTTCCCCGGCGGGTTGGCTGGCCGTGTCAATCACGTCGACTTGTTCCATAGCGTGTGCTCCGGCGTTAGGGGTTGGTATGGCAGGAGGGGGCATCGTGCAGCAGTTCGGGGTGCTCCTGTTGCAGCCTCAGCAAATTTTTCACCGCCTTGACCACGGCCCGCGGAGTGATGGTGGCCCCGGTGAAGGCGTCGAATTCGCCGCCATCCTTCTTCACCGCCCAGGTGGTGTCGTTGTCGGCCGTGAGGGACTTGCCGGTGAAGCTGTCGATCCAGCTGGATTTCTTCAGTTCTATCTTGTCACCAAGCCCCGGGGTTTCCTTGTGGGCCAGCACCCTGACCGCACTGACGGCCCCCTTGGCATCGGTGCCGACCACCATGCGAATGGCTCCACTGTAACCATCGGGGGCCACGGTTTCCAGCGCGTAGCCGGTATGCACCCCTTTGAGAGTGGCGGTATAGAGGGGCATGGGCTCATCGCTGCCCAGGTATTCCCGGCTGCTGACCAGCTTGCAACTGGCCACCAGATCGTTGTCATAACTCCCCTCGGGCAGCAGGGCCTGCAGGGTGCGCAGCTTCTCCAGCTCTTGCTGGTGGGCGATGCGATCCCGGGTCAGTTCGTTGGTCAGCACCACCATGGCGGTGCAGCCGAGGGCAAAGAGGGCCAGGGTCAGGCCATTCTTGCGCATGCTTTTCAACATGGGAGGCTCCCTGTCTCGCGTCTGCGGCAATTCAGATGGGGGTTCATTTGCGACGGGCTCCATAGACCTTGGGGCGGGTCAGACTGTCAATCAGGGGAACGCACAGGTTGGCCAGCAACACGGCGAAGGCGAAGGCATCCGGATAGCCGCCAAAACGGCGGATGACATAGACCAGCACGCCGATGAGCACACCGTAGACGAGGCGCCCCTTTGCGGTGGTGCTGGCACTCACCGGATCGGTGGCGATGAAGAAGGCCCCGAGCATGGTGGCACCGCTGAACAGGTGCAGCATGGGGGTGGCGGTGGCATCCGGGGTGGCCAGATAGCCCAGGGTGGCAGCGAGCAGCAATGCGCCCAGCACGGCAGTCGGAATGCGCCAGTTGATCACTTTCTGCTGGAGCAGGAAGAGGCCTCCCAGCAGGTAGCCGAGGTTGACCCAGCTCCAGCCGATGCCACCCCAGCCCTCGAAGACCTTGTGGGTCATCACTTCGGTGGCGGTCAGCCCCTGGGTCAGCCCGGTCTTTAAGGTATCCAGCGGCGTGGCCATGGTCAGGCCATCCACCCCCTGCTTGAGCTGCAGCATGCTGTAGCCGTCGAGGCTGAAGCCGGTGAAGATCACCGAGGCCGCATCGGCGAAGCCGATGTCGTAGGCGGCGATGCTGGAGGGGGGCAGCCAGCTGGTCATCTGGACCGGGAAGGAGACCAGCAGCAGCACATAGGCCACCATGGCAGGATTGAACAGGTTCTGACCGAGCCCGCCATAGAGATGCTTGGCGATGATGATGGCGAACGCCGTGCCCAGCACCAGCATCCACCAGGGCAGCAGGGGGGGCAGGGAGAGACCGATGAGCACGGCGGTGAGCGCCGCGCTGCCATCCAGCAGGGCCGGTTTGACGGGGCGGCCGCGCAGGCGAAGGACCAGGGCCTCCGAACCCAGGGCCGTGACCAGCGCCAGCAGGATCTGGATCAGGGTCCCCCAGCCGAAGAACCAGGTCTGCGCCAGGAAGCCGGGCAGGCAGGCCAGGATCACCAGCACCATCAGGGTCTGGGTCTGTTTGCGGTTGTGGGCAAAGGGCGCACTCGCGATATTGAACATGGATCAGTGGCTCTTGTCGGTCGAAGGGGAGGAGGCAGCCTCGGCCGCCAGCTTCTTGGCTTTGGCCCGGGCGATGGCGGCGGCGATGGCCGCCTTCTTGGGGTCCACTTCGGCAGCGGGCTCGGATGCGGCGGCCGGGGCCTCAACGGCGTTATCGGTTGTGTTCACGGATGTCTCACCCGCGACCACAGGCCCATCCCCTTGCGCCTGGGCGGCCTTCTTGGCCTTGGCCCGGGCGATGGCGGCGGCAATGGCCGCCTTCTTGGGGTCCACCTCGGCGGCGGGCTCGGATGCGGCGGCCGGGGCCTCAACGGCGTTATCGGTTGTGTTCACGGATGTCTCACCCGCGACCACAGGCCCGTCACCTTGCGCCTGGGCGGCTTTCTTGGCCTTGGCCCGGGCGATGGCGGCGGCAATGGCCGCCTTCTTGGGATCCACCTCGGCGGCGGGCTCGGATGCGGCGGCCGGGGCCTCAACGGCGTGTTCGGTTGTGTTCACGGATGTCTCACCCGCGACCACCGGCCCATCACCTTGCGCCTGAGCAGCCTTCTTGGCCTTGGCCCGGGCGATGGCGGCGGCAATGGCCGCCTTCTTGGGGTCCACCTCGGCGGCGGGCTCGGATGCGGCAGCCGGGGCCTCAATGGCGTTATCGCTTGTGTTCACGGATGTCTTATCCGCGTCCAGCGGTGCGTCACCTTGCGCCAGGGCGGCTTTCTTGGCCTTGGCCCGGGCGATGGCGGCGGCAATGGCCGCCTTCTTGGGGTCCACTTCTGCGGCGGGTTCGGATACGGCGGCCGAGGCCTCAACGGCGTGTTCGGTTGTATTCACGGATGTCTTATCCGCGACCACCGGCCCGTCACCTTGCGCTTGAGCAGCCTTCTTGGCCTTGGCCCGTGCCAGGGCTGCGGCGATGGCGGCTTTCTTGGGATCCAGCTCTGCCTTGGGATGTTGCTCCCCAGGTGCCGGGGTGTCAGCCAGCTCATTGTCCTCGCCATTGACCGCCTTGGCGGCACGACGGGCGATGGCCTCCTGCTTGCGCGCCTCACGGGCGGCAATCATGGCCTCGTTGTCCGGTGCGGGTGTGCTCACGCCCACCTGGGTCGTCTCCTGTTTGGCCTTGATGCGGGCCAGGGCGGCGGCGACCGGATCTTCGCCCCCGGCCGTCGTCATGGCCTGGCGACGCTGGGCTGCGGCTTCGGCGTGGCGGGCTTCGCGGGCCGCCTTCTCACGCTCGAAGCGAGCCTGCTTGGCCTCGAAGCGCTGCTTGGCACGTTCGGCCTTCTCGGCCTCGGCACGGGCCTCGCGGATGTCATCCTTGGCGATCTTGTAGTACTGCACCAGGGGGATTTCGCTCGGGCAGACCCAGGCACAGGCGCCGCACTCGATACAGTCAAAGAGGTTGAGCTTCTCGGCCTTGTCGTACTCCTTGACCCGGCTGTACCAGTAAAGCTCCTGGGGCAGCAGGGTGGCGGGGCAGGCATCGGCGCAGGCACTGCAACGGATGCAGGCCTGTTCCGGGCCGGGGGGCGGCAGCTCGGCGCGGGTGGGGGAGAGCAGGCAGTTGGTGGCCTTGACCACGGGGACCATGGCGTGGGGCAGGGTGAAGCCCATCATGGGGCCCCCCATGATGACCCGCTGATCCGCCTCCGGTTGCAGCTCGAAACGCTGGAGCAGCCAGCGTACCGGCGTGCCCAGACGCACCCAGGCATTGCCGGGTTTCTTGAAGGCGTCGCCGGTGAGGGTGACGATGCGCTCGATGAGCGGCTCCCCATCGATGATGGCGCGCTTGATGGCAAAGACGGTGGCGACGTTGAGCACCATGATGCCCATGTCGACCGCCCGGCCTCCTTTGGGCACCTGGCGTCCGGTGAGCAGCTCTATGGTCTGTTTGGCGCCGCCGGAGGGGTACTTGGTCGGTACCGACTTGACCAGCACGTCGGCGTCGCTGGCATGGCGGGTCAGGGCCTCGATGGCCGCCGGTTTGTTGTCTTCCACCCCGATCAGGGTGAGCTTGGGCTTGAGCAGGTGCTTGAGTACCCGGATGCCGTCTATGATCTCGTCGGCGTATTCCTGCATCAGACGGTCATCTGTGGTGATGTAGGGTTCGCACTCCAGCCCGTTGATGATGAGAATTTCGGTGAGCTGGCCACGGCCGTCGAGCTTGCTGTGGGTCGGGAAGACGGCGCCGCCGAGCCCGGCGATGCCGGCCTGCTGGATGCGCTCGAGCAACGCCCCCCGCTCCAGGTTCCAGTAGTCAGGCTGGGGTGTGCGCTCGCCCCAGGCATCGTCTCCGTCCGGGGTGAGGAGGATGCAGAGATCGTCAAGACCGGAGGGGTGCGCCACCGTGTGCTGCTCGATGGCGGTGATGGTGCCCGAGGTGGAAGCGTGCACCGGCACGATGCGTCCCTTGTCAAAACGGGTGAGGGGTTGCCCCTTCTTGACCTTGTCCCCCACCCGCACCAGCAGTTCGCCGGCCGGACCCGCGTGCTGGCGCACCGGAATGATGAGCTGTGGGGGAAGGCCCGCGTCAACGACGGGGGTCAGGCTGGACTGGTGCTTGTTCTCGGGGGGATGGATGCCGCCGTGAAAATCCCACAGAGTGCCGGCTTTGATGCGTTCGAGCAGATGCTGCATGGTTACTCCGCTGTTTATTCCACTATCTTGACCGGAATGGCGACCTTGGCCAGATCCCATTTCCAGTTGTCGACCGTGGTCGGCACCGGGATCATTTCGATACAGTCGGTCGGGCAGGGGTCGACGCAGAGGTCGCACCCAGTGCACTCGGCGGCGATGACGGTGTGCATCGCCTTGGTGGCACCCAGGATGGCGTCGACCGGACAGGCCTGGATGCACTTGGTGCAACCGATACACATGTCTTCGTGAATGAAGGCCACCTTCTTGACGGGGATTGCCGCGTCTTCACCGCCGTCCAGAGACTGGGGCTCGACCCCCATCAGGTCGGCAATCTTGCGCATGGTGGCGTCGCCACCGGGCACGCACTTGTTGATCTTGTCGCCATTGGCCAGGGCGTCGGCGTAGGGTTTGCAGCCCGGGTAACCGCACTGGCCGCACTGGGTCTGGGGCAACAGGGCATCGAGCTGATCGACGATGGGATCGGCCTGCACATGAAACTTGACGGCGGCAAAGCCGAGAATGATGCCGAAGGCCAGGGCAAGCAGGGCCAGCACCAGAATGGCAAAGAGTATGTGAATCATAGCGTTATATCTTGATGAGGCCGGTAAAACCCATGAAGGCCAGCGACATCAGGCCAGCGGTGACCATGGCGATGGAGACGCCACGAAACGGTGCCGGCACGTCGGCGGCCACCAGCCGCTCACGCATGGCGGCAAACAGGATCAGCACCAGAGAGAAGCCGACGGCGGCCCCGAAGCCGTAGATGATGCTCTGGATGAAGTTGTGGCGCTCGTTGATGCTGAGCAGCGCCACGCCGAGCACGGCACAGTTGGTGGTGATGAGCGGCAGGAAGATGCCGAGCAGGCGATAGAGGGTCGGGCTGCTCTTGCGGATCACCATCTCGGTGAACTGGACCACCACGGCGATCACCAGAATGAAGCCCAGGGTGCGCAGGTAGGCGATCTCCAGAGGGATCAGGATATAGTGCTCCATCAGATAGGAGCAGGCGCTGGCCAGCGTCATGACGAAGGTGGTGGCCAGACCCATGCCGATGGCGGTTTCCAGCTTGCCGGAGACACCCATGAAGGGGCAAAGGCCGAGGAACTTCACCAGCACGAAGTTGTTGATCAGCACGGTGCCGACCAGTAAAAGCAGGTACTCAGTCATTGAAGATGGGTTATCCGGTATGAAGGCGGCCGTATTATCTGATGTTAGGTGCCTTTAGACAACCGCAAGGCCGTATGGTTATTATTCGAATGCCCAATTCTTGACATCCTCCCCCACCTTAGCGCTTCGCGTCACAGGAGGGGGATTCCCATTACTGGGTGATAGCTGCTCGCGCAGTACCGGGTTCCTGCTTCATCGGGCGGCCTGATTGCACCACGCCTCCACAGGCTAAAACGGCGTGTCCCGCCGCTAAAATATTGCGAGCGCCGTTCACATCGGCGTTCGCCTCATAACCACACGCAGCGCATTTAAACTGGCTTTGCGTCTGGCGGTTATCCTTCGCAGTATGCCCACAACAGGCGCA
>NZ_JBFOCW010000022.1:0-1878 GCF_040908005.1 Aeromonas sp. s1(2024)
TTCCAGGTGGGGGCCGACGCCAACCAGACCATTAGTTTTAACCTGAATCAGACCGATGGTTTCAGTATTTCTGGTATTGCGGCGGCGGCGACTGCGGCTGGTACTGCTGCCATTGCTGTCAATACTATTTTCACTAGCGGTAGTACTGCTGGTGGTATCAGTATCAGCACCCAGGCCAAAGCTCAAGATGTATTGCTTGCTACTGATTCCATGCTGAAAGTGGTGGATGGGAAGCGTGCCGAACTGGGTGCGGTGCAAAACCGTCTGGATTCCACCATCCGCAACCAGGCGAACATCTCCGAGAACGTCAGTGCCGCCCGCTCCCGTATCCGTGATGCGGACTTCGCGACCGAGACTGCGAACATGACCAAGCAGAATATCCTGCAGCAGGCGGCGTCCAGCATCCTGGCGCAGGCCAACCAGCGCCCGCAGTCTGCACTCTCCCTACTGCAGAACTAAGGGCCCTGAAGCCGAGAAAAAGAAAAGGGCGGGTGTTCAGGCCGCCCTGGTAAACAAGATGGAACAATGGGGTGTTCGGATTTACGCCTTGTCCTATCGAAAGAGAAGTTCTTTTATTGGTATTACCCCTCGAGTGTTGCGCAGATCGTTCACTCTGTCATCCTCGAGGTTGTTCTCCTGAGCGTAAGCTCTTCTTTGGCCGACATTGTCGGCCTTTTTTATGTGCGCCGAAAAATCGGCGGCGCATAACAATAAGCATAAGCTGTGCCAATGCATTCTGCATCCTAGGGGAATACGCACGATAGCACCGCTAATGAGATGGAGGACTCCACGATGCCGCCTCCTCTTGTCGCTCCCACCTGGGCGGACAGTGCTTGCCTCTTTGTTGGTGAAGGCGGCAATAAATTTCCTAAAGCTTCCCATGGGGCTGCCGTTACAGAGTGTGAAGCAAATTGAGGGGTGTTCGGAAATCCAACATTTGCGCAACTGCGGGTCCTATGTCCGTTCAAACAGAGGGCCCGCCAGATGGCACAGATCGTTCAATCTGTCCGTCTGAACGGTGGGATACTGGCTGCACTGACGCAAGCAGAGCCCGCAGTTTCTTGTTCATCAGGAGAAATTCTTTATGGCTATGTATATCAATACCAACACTTCATCATTGAACGCTCAGCGCAACTTGATGAATACTAGCAAATCAATGGATACCTCTTATACCCGCCTGGCGTCCGGCTTGCGTATCAACAGCGCCAAGGACGATGCTGCGGGGCTGCAGATCTCCAACCGTCTGACTTCCCAGATCAACGGCCTGGACCAGGGCAACCGCAACGCCAACGACGGCATCTCCCTGGCACAGACCGCAGAAGGGGCCATGGATGAGATGACCTCCATGCTGCAGCGGATGCGTACTTTGGCGCAGCAATCTGCCAACGGCTCCAACTCTGACTCTGATCGCGATGCGCTGCAAAAAGAGATGGATCAACTGGGTTCTGAGATTAACCGTATCTCCAAGGACACCACCTTCGCCGGCACCAAGCTGCTCGATGGCACTTATTCTGGCTCTTTCCAGGTGGGGGCCGACGCCAACCAGACCATTAGTTTTAACCTGAATCAGACCGATGGTTTCAGTATTTCTGGTATTGCGGCGGCGGCGACTGCGGCTGGTACTGCTGCCATTGCTGTCAATACTATTTTCACTAGCGGTAGTACTGCTGGTGGTATCAGTATCAGCACCCAGGCCAAAGCTCAAGATGTATTGCTTGCTACTGATTCCATGCTGAAAGTGGTGGATGGGAAGCGTGCCGAACTGGGTGCGGTGCAAAACCGTCTGGATTCCACCATCCGCAACCAGGCGAACATCTCCGAGAACGTCAGTGCCGCCCGCTCCCGTATCCGTGATGCGGACTTCGCGACCGAGACTGC
>NZ_JBFOCW010000023.1:0-26062 GCF_040908005.1 Aeromonas sp. s1(2024)
GTAAAGCCCGGCGCCGCTTTGTCAACATCTGCGCGAGTCAGCTGGCCTGGATGGGGGCAGTCACGTACTTGAACAGGAAATCCGTCACCTCTTCCCGGCTCGGACGCTGTGGCTGATTGATCATCTGCATCATCACATAGCCAAAACCGGTCAGGGAGCGGGCCAGATCCTGCGCCGACAGCACGCTCTGGATCTCGCCGTTGTCGATGGCCCGTTGCAGGTGGGGGGCAATGCGCTCCAGCGCCTTGTCCAGCAGCCGGGTGTAGCGAGGCCACACTTCTTCCCGTACCGAGGAGCTCCACTCCAGCCAGATGCTGGCGTGATCGGGCTTGTCATAGGCGGCGTCAACGAAAAGCTTCACGTGGCGGTGAATGCTCTCCCTGGCGGAGCCCTGACCGTTGTAGGCCTGTTCGAGGATCTGCTGTACGAAGGCTTCGATTTCTGTCAGCACTTCGTCGACCAGATCTTCACGAGTATTGAAATAGTTAAAAACGGTCGCAACCGAGACCTTTGCCTGTTCGGCTATCTCGGCATGCCCCGCACGGCCGATGCCGCGACGGGAAAATACCTCGACGGCACACTCCATCAATTGATCACGGCGAGCCTCCGGCGAAAGCCGGGTTCGACGTCTTATTTCTGCGCGTGGTTCCATAGTTTTTTCATCTAATAGTTATTGATTATGGTGTTTATAGTATTGTCACCGATAATGCCTGAAGGCTTGCTAACTCTATCAATTAAAATAAGCCGATAAAAGCATCACGTATGCCTGACGCCCACTGGTTGGAGTGGTAGAATCCTCGGTTTTGACGTTAATGAACGGCCAATAACCCTTTGGTCATTATTGGAGTATGTGATGAAACACATTGTCGAGGTGATGATCCCCGAGGCCGAGGTTGCAGCCCGGATCGCCACGCTGGGTGAAGAGATTACCGCCCGTTACCAGGGCTCCGAGGAAGTGGTCATGATCGGCCTGCTGCGCGGCTCCTGCGTCTTCCTGGCGGATCTCTGCCGTCAGTGCCAGTTGCCCATCACCCTGGACTTTATGACTGCCTCCAGCTACGGCTCCGGTATGCACAGCACCCGTGACGTGCGCATCCTCAAGGATCTGGATGACGACATCAAAGGCAAGGACGTGGTGATCGTGGAGGACATCATCGACACCGGTTACACCCTCAACAAGGTGCGCGAGATCCTCTCCCTGCGCGAGCCGAAATCCCTGGCCATCTGCACCCTGCTGGACAAACCGTCCCGCCGCGAGGTTCAGGTGCCGGTGGACTGGCTTGGCTTCTCCATCCCGGACGAGTTCGTGGTGGGCTGTGGCATTGACTACGCCCAGAAGTACCGTAACCTGCCCTTCATCGGCAAGGTCGTACCGCAAGAGTAAGCCGGGTCCGAAGTAGCAAGGCAGGCTGGCCGGCCCGCCATCGACTGTCTTCAGGCGGCGTCACAGCCGCCTTTTCTGTCTCGAGATGGGCTCATCCATCACAGGGGTTGCAATGAACGCATTGGAAATCAGCGGTCTGAAGAAGACCTATCAGGGGGGCGTCGAAGCCCTCAAGGGCATCGATCTCACCGTCAAACAGGGGGATTTCTTCGCCCTGCTCGGTCCCAACGGGGCGGGCAAATCCACCACCATCGGCGTGATCAGCTCACTGGTCAACAAGAGTGCCGGCAAGGTGAAGGTATTCGGTCATGACATCGATACCGATCTGGAGCTGGCCAAGTCCCAGCTCGGCCTGGTGCCCCAGGAGTTCAACTTCAGCCAGTTCGAGAAGGTGAGCCAGATAGTGACTCACCAGGCCGGTTTCTATGGAGTGCCGCGGGCCGAGGCCAAGGTGCGCGCCGAGAAGTACCTGCGCCAGCTCGATCTGTGGGACAAGCGCGACATGGCGGCTCGCACTCTCTCCGGTGGCATGAAGCGCCGATTGATGATCGCCCGCGCCCTGATGCATGAGCCCAAGCTGCTGATCCTGGATGAGCCGACCGCCGGGGTGGACATCGAGATCCGCCGTTCCATGTGGAGTTTCCTCAAGGATCTCAACGAGCAGGGGGTGACCATCATCCTGACCACCCACTACCTGGAAGAGGCCGAGATGCTGTGCCGCAACATCGGCATCATCGACAAGGGCCGTCTCATCGAGAACACCAGCATGAAGAGCCTGCTCGGCAAGCTGGGTCGCGAGACCTTCCTGCTGGATCTGGTGCCGGGTTCCACCGTACCGGCCCTGCCCGAGTTCAACGGCCGGATGCAGGATGAGAACACCCTGGAAGTGGAGCTGGAGAAGAGCCAGTCCCTCAACAGCCTGTTCGAGCAGCTCTCCGCCCAGGGGGTGAAGGTGCTCAGCATGCGCAACAAGGCGAACCGGCTGGAAGAGCTGTTCGTCAATCTGGTAGAGGAGGGTCGCAAAGCATGAACCCCATGACCTATTACATCGCCTTCAAGAGCATTCTGGCCAAGGAAGTGAGCCGCTTCACCCGGATCTGGATCCAGACCCTGGTGCCGCCCGCCATCACCATGAGCCTCTACTTCGTCATCTTCGGCAACCTCATCGGCTCGCGTATCGGTGACATGGGGGGCTTCAGCTACATGGAGTTCATCGTGCCCGGCCTCATCATGATGTCGGTCATCACCAACTCCTACTCCAACGTCGCCTCCTCCTTCTACAGCGCCAAGTTCCAGCGCAACGTGGAGGAGCTGCTGGTGGCGCCGGTGCCCAACTACATCATCATCGCGGGGTATGTGGGCGGTGGCGTGGCGCGCGGCCTCTGTGTCGGCCTCATCGTCACCCTGGTGTCGCTGTTCTTCGTGCCGCTGCAGATCCATCACCTGTTCAGCGTCTGCGTGACTGTGCTGCTCACCTCCATCCTCTTCTCCCTGGGGGGGCTCATCAACGCGGTGTTCGCGAAGTCGTTCGATGACATCAGCATCATCCCGACCTTCATCCTGACTCCCCTGACCTATCTGGGTGGCGTCTTCTACTCCATCACCCTGCTGCCGCCGTTCTGGCAGGGGGTCTCCCAGGTGAACCCCATCATCTACATGGTGAACGCCTTCCGCTACGGCTTCCTCGGGATCTCCGACGTGCCCCTCGGCACTGCCTATCTCATCATCATCGGCTTCATTCTGGTACTCTACGGGATGGCCTGGTGGCTCATCTCCCGCGGCACCGGTCTGCGCCACTGAGGCGCACACCTGCCAGCAAAAAGGCGCCCTCGGGCGCCTTTTTATTTGCACATGTCGGTCTCAGAGGGCCGGGGCGTCGTAGTCCGCGGGCTCGTCGCTGTAGACGCAGACGTTCCACTTGGCCGCGAGGCCATCATCCGCGAGGCAGTAGCGCTCGAAGAAGGCCTTGATACCGGCGCGCTGGCAGTGGGCCTCGAAGCTCGCCATGTCGCGCCAGATCTCGTTGAAGACGATGGGGAAGCTCTCCCCCTCGGCAAAGGGGCTCTGGATATGGCGGGTGACGATGTACTGCAGGCAGCCATCTTCACGCAGGGTGTCGGGTTCGAGCCCTTGCAGGACGCGGAACAGGGCCTGCTCCTGGCCCGGCTTGGGTTGGAACTGGGCGATGCAGTAAACCTTCTTGGACATCGTGGTCTCCTTGCCGTGTCTCAACCCCGCAGGGCGACGACCCGGTTGTCGATGAGGCGGGCCTTGCCCAGATAGGCGGCCATCAGGATCACCAGGCGCTGGCTCTCGGCGCTGGCGGATTCCAGGGTGTCGGCATCGACGATGTCAATGGCATCCGTCCTGAATCCCGCGTTGTCGAGGCGTTGGCTGGCCTGGGCAACCAGGGAGGGGAGGTGACTGTTCCCCGCTTCAATCTGCTCGGCAATCCAGTTCATGGTGCGCGCGAGCTCGGGGGCGATGGCCCGTTCGGCAGCGGTCAGATAGCCGTTGCGCGAAGAGAGGGCCAGCCCGTCTTCGGCCCGCACGGTCGGCACGCCCACGATCTCGATGGGCATGGCCATGTCGGCCACCATCTTGCGAATGAGCGCGAGCTGCTGGTAATCCTTCTCGCCAAAGCAGGCCACGTTCGGCTGTACCAGATTGAACAGCTTGGTGACCACGGTGCTGACCCCGCGAAAATGCCCCGGACGCAGCGCCCCTTCCAGCAGGCTGGAGATGCCGGGCACCTCGACGAAGGTTTGGCTGGCGAGCCCCTGGGGATACATGATCTCCGGCGTCGGGGTGAAGACCAGGTCCACACCGGCGGCCTCCAGGGCGGCGCAATCCTGCTCCAGGGTGCGGGGGTAGTTGGCGAGATCCTCGGCCTTGTCGAACTGCAAGGGGTTCACAAAGATGCTGACCACCACCTTGTCGCCATGGCGGCGGGCCTCCTCGACCAGGGTGAGATGACCCTGATGCAGATTGCCCATGGTGGGCACGAATGCGATGGCGCAGCCTTCGCGATGCCATTGACCGATCTGCTTGCGCAGCGCGGCGGGATTGTTCACAACCAACATCGTCAGTTCACCTTCAGATGAATCAATAAAAGAGGGGGTCGTCAGGGGGGAGGGCGAGACGGGAGCACAGGCCCCCGCTCGCATGACGACAGAAAGTCAGTTGAAGCAGTGCTCGGGGCCAGGGAAGGTTCCCTCGCTCACCTGCTGCACATAGAGACGAATGGCGGCACGCATGTCACCGGTCTCGGCCAGGAAGTTCTTGGTGAACTTGGGCACATAACCGGAGGTGATGCCGAAGGCATCGTGCATCACCAGGATCTGGCCGTCGGTGGCAGGGCCGGCACCGATGCCGATCACCGGAATGCGCAGCGCCTTGGTGATGCGCTCTGCCAGAGAGACGGGCACGCACTCGAGTACCAGCAACTGGATGCCAGCCGCTTGCAGCTCCAGCGCCTGGCGGTAGATCTCCTGGGCGTGGAACTCGTCGCGCCCCTGCACCTTGAAGCCGCCAAACACGTGGACGGATTGCGGGGTCAGACCGAGATGGCCGCACACCGGCACCCCGTTACGGGTGAGGTGGCGGATGGAGTCACACAGCCAGTCCCCCCCTTCCATCTTCACCATGCGGGCACCGGCCGCCATCAGGCGCGCCGCGTTCTGGTAGGTCTGCTCCGGGGTGGCGTAGCTCATGAACGGCATGTCGGTCACCACCAGGGCATTGGTGGTGCCGCGCACCACGCAGCGGGTGTGATAGACCATCTCGTCCATGCTGACCGCCAGGGTGTCGTCTCCGCCCTGCAATACCATGCCGAGGGAGTCGCCGATGAGCAGCACCTGGGCGCCCTCGTCGTCGAACAGCTTGGCGAAGGTGGCGTCATAGGCGGTGATGGCGGTGATTTTCTGTCCGTCCTGCTTCATCTTCTGCAGGTGGGTAGTGGTGATCTTGCTCATTACGTTGTTCCTACTCTTCTCTACTCGCCTGCTGCACCGGCCAGGATCGCGAGTCCATTGCGCGGGCAGCGGGCAACCAGTTCGGTGAGCGGGGTGCCGCAGGGCAGCACCAGGGAGGGGGCTATCTCGGCAAGGGGCAGCAGGACGAACTCCCGCTCCTTCATGCCATAGTGAGGCACCGTCAGGCGCTCATGCCGGATGACCTCGTCGCCGTACAGCAGCAGATCGAGATCCAGGGTCCGGGGGCCCCAGCGCTCATCCTTGCGCACTCGCCCCTGTGCCTGCTCGATGCGCTGCAGCTCGTCCAGCAGCGCCAGGGGGCTGAGGCGGGTGGCAAGGCGCGCCACGGCATTGACGTAGTCCGGCTGATCCGCAGGGCCCATGGGGCGGCTGCCGTAAAGGCGGGAGGTCTGCAGCAGCTCGGACTCGGGCAGGATCGCCAGCGCGGCGATGGCGCGACGAGCCTGGCCGAGGGGGTCGGCCAGGTTGGAGCCGATGGCGACGAAGACCTCGATCATCGGCGGATCCTTACTCTGCCGACTTCGGCTTGCGGCGACGGGGGCGACGGCGGTTGCGGCCATTGCCGCTGCGCTTCTCGCCATCACCGCTGCGGGAGTCGGCGCGCTCGCCGCTCGCCGGGCGGCGGGTCGCCTCCCGTTGCAGTTGCGGGCGCACGTCCGGGTTGGAGGCCACATAGCGCTCCCACCAGCTCGCCAGCTCGCCGAGGCCGCGCTCGACCCGGTTGCGCAGCAACAGGAAGTCGAAGGCCGCACGGAATTTCGGGTGCTCCATGGCGCGCTCGGGGTGCTTGCCCTGGCGGCGGGTCAGGCGCTGCTGCAGGGCCCAGATGTCGCGCACGTCCGTGGTGAAGCGGCGCGGCACGGCGATGATCCGCACCTGGTTGTCCAGCACCTCGTTGATGGCCAGCATGAAGGCATCGTACCAGGGCAGACCGCTCTCGTTTTCCAGCACCCGGCCGCGGGCCTCGACGGCGCCCCACAGCAGGGTGGCGTAGAGGAAGGCGGGGGTGACGCGCTTCTCTTCACGGACCCGGGTATCGGTGTCCATCAGCGCCTGCTCGATGAACTGCTCGTAGGGCGAGTTGCCGTGGGGCGTTAACAGGGCGGCTACCTGGGGGAACAGCGGCTGGAACAGCCCGTATTCCCGCAGCAGCTTGTAGGTGGCCAGCCCGTCCCCCGCCAGGAACAGCTTGAGGGTCTCCTCGAACAGGCGGGCGGCCGGGATGTCCTGCAGCAGCGGGGCGAGCTCCCGGATGGGGGCGGCGGTGCGCGGGCTGATGGTCATGTCGAGCTTGGCGGCGAAGCGCACGGCGCGCAGCATGCGCACCGGATCTTCCCGGTAGCGGGTCTCGGGGTCGCCAATCAGCTCCAGTCTGCGCGCGGCCAGGTCTTCCAGCCCACCCTCGAAATCGTGCAGGATGAAATCCTTGGCGCTGTAGTAGAGGGCGTTGACGGTAAAGTCGCGACGCTCGGCATCCTCTTCGATGGTGCCGTAGACGTTGTCCCGCAGCAGCATGCCTTCATCGGACTGGGCCGACACATGCTTGCTGGTATTGACCTGATGGTGGTGGCCCCGGAAGGTGGCCACTTCGATCACGTCACGACCAAAGACGATGTGCGCCAGGCGGAAACGGCGGCCAATCAGGCGGCAGTTGCTGAACAGCGCCTTGATCTGTTCCGGCGTCGCGTCGGTGGCGATGTCGAAATCCTTGGGGATCTTCCCGAGCAGCAGGTCACGGACGCCGCCGCCGACCAGGTAGGCCTCATAGCCCCCCTTGTTCAGGCGATAGAGCACCTTGAGGGCATTCTCGCTGATCTCTTTGCGCGAAATCGGGTGCTGGTCACGGCTCAAGGTACGGCGCTGTCCGGCGACACGGGCCGGAATGGGGGACTCCACCGACTGCTCGCCGTCTTCCTTGCCGAGCACTTTGCGGCAAAAGTTTGCGATCTGGGAAAAAATGGTACACCTCGTTATGACTTCAAATTGACGGGAGGCCAAAAAAATAGCGGCCTATCATAGCTCAGCCCCAACCAAATGAGAAACGGTGTGGCCTGCTTCCCCTTGATTGGTCCTTTTGGGGCAAGAAATGCAGCCGGGGCTAGCTTTGCCCTTGCGGGATCTTCTGCTGGCGGGGTACCCGGACCAGCTGCCAGTGGGCGATGCCCCAGCCGATGATCTCGTCGATCCGGCTCGCCATCAGCTCGGGCGGCGGGCACTGACCGAGAAAGTGCAACGCCTGCCACAGGGCCGGTCGTACCTCGTCCTGCGACAGCGCCGGCGCATGGTTCTGCTTGGAGAGCTTGTTGCCATCCGCTTGCACCGCCAGCGGCAAGTGCACCCAGGCGGGCACCTCTGCCCCCAGGGTCTGGTTGAGGGCAATCTGGCGCACAGTGGGCTCCAGCAGATCGGCGCCGCGGACGATCTCGGTGATGCCGCTGTCCATGTCATCCACCACCACCGCCAGGTTGTAGGCGTAGAGCCCGTCCCGGCGGCGCACGATGAAGTCCTCCTCCGCCAGCGCCGCGGGGACGGTGATCTCTCCCTGAAGCGCATCCTCGAACCGATAGACCGGGTGGTGCTGGCGCAAACGGGCGGCACACCCCTCGGCGGTCAGCCCCAGGGTGCGGCAATGACCGTTGTAGAACCCCCCTGCGGCCATGATTTCGCGTCGGGTACAGCGGCACCAGTAGAGATCCCCGGCCCGATAGAGCTGATCGATGATCTCGTCATAGCGGCCATGGCGCGCGCTCTGGAACATCACCTCCCCATCCCAGCCAAGACCGTGTGCCTCCAGGGTGGTGAGGATAAGGTCAGCCGCTCCCGGCATCTCCCGCGGGGGGTCGATGTCTTCGATGCGCACCAGCCAGCGTCCCTGCTGCGCCCTGGCCTGCAAGAAGCTGCCAAGGGCGGCGACCAGGGAGCCGAAGTGGAGCGGACCGGACGGTGAGGGGGCGAAGCGGCCCACATAGGGGCGTCTGGAGGAGGGGGATGTCATGACCATGGCAATTGGGGTAGGCGTTGCATTGAGGCTGCATTCTGGGACGGCCCGACCAAAAGCTCAATAAAAAAGGGAGCCTGGGCTCCCTTTTCGTTTCTGTGGATGGGCGGCATCAGCCAGCCATCTGTTTTTCCTTGATCTCGGCCAGCGTCTTGCAGTCCACGCAGAGGTCTGCGGTCGGACGGGCTTCCAGACGGCGGATGCCGATCTCGATGCCGCAATGCTCGCAGTAACCGAAGTCATCTTCTTCGAGCAGCAGCAAGGTTTTCTCGATCTTCTTGATCAGCTTGCGTTCACGGTCGCGGGTGCGCAGTTCGAGAGCAAACTCTTCTTCTTGCGCGGCGCGATCCACGGGATCCGGGAAGTTGGCAGCCTCATCCTTCATGTGGTCGACGGTGCGGTCAACTTCCTGCATCAGTTGGTTGCGCCAGGCTCCCAGGATCTTGCGAAAATGTACCTTCTGTTGGTCATTCATGTACTCCTCACCGGCTTTCATCTGGTAAGGCTCTACACCCGCAATGGCCAGGGGGCCCAGAGATTTCCTGTTTTCGCCTGTTGGCATGCCCTGTCTCCTAATTCAGCACGCTACCCGTGCCATCCATAAATTGAGGGCGACATCTATAGCAGAAGGGTCAACGGGAGGCAAACAAGCCTTATCAATAATGTTACCCACTTCCGCATTTATTCTCTGCCCTCGGGTAGCATATGGTCAGATTCAAATGGGATGAAATCCTGAGCCACCATGCCCTGCACCCCAACATGGGGGCGATAGCATAAAATTTCAACCCCTGCCGCCATCGCCTGTTCAACAAGCTGACTATAGTGCGGATCGATATGGGCTGCAGGGCGCATTCTCGCGATGCCGGAGTGCAATACCATGAACAGCAGCACGGCCCGGTGCCCTGCCGCCTTCATGGCCATCAATTCACGCAAGTGCTTGGCGCCGCGGGTGGTGACCGCATCGGGGAAGTAGCCCATGCCGGGTTGCTCCCGCTCGTCGAGCAGGGTGACGGATTTCACCTCGATGTAACAATCCGGCCTGTGGTCATCTTCCAGCAGCAGGTCGATGCGGCTGTTCTCTTCCCCGTATTTCACTTCGGTGCGCAGCCTGGCATAACCTGCCAGGGGGGAGAGAGCGCCCTGTTCGATGAGCTCCCGGGCGATCTGGTTGGCACGGGCCGTGTTGACGCAGATGAAGTGACCCGCCGGGCTCTCGGCGATTTCCCAACTGTTTGGCAGCTTGCGCTTGGAGTTGTCGGATGTGGAGTACCAGACCCGGGTGCCCGGCAGGGCGCAGCCGGTCATGGCACCGGTATTGGCGCAGTGGATGGTGATCACCTCGCCGTTGTCGAGTGCGACATCCGTCAGGAAGCGCTTGTAGCGTGAGATCAGCTGCCCGGACTGCAGGGGGGGATCGAAGATCATGGGGTGAGCTCCTCGCGGTGCGGGTTTTTGACGCGGGCCCGCAGGGGCCAGCAGGCGAGCGGTTCGTAGTGGACGCCGTCCGGCGTGCTGACGGATTGATAGAGGCAGAAGCGATCGGCCCTGAGCAGAAAATCCGGTGCAGGCAGCTCGCCGGGGGCCTCGCCCGCCTTGCGCGACAGGGTGACGTGGGGGCGATAGCCCTGCTCGCCGTTGCCCAGCCCGAGTTTTTCACCGTGGCGGCGCAGTGCCCTCGCGAGCACGGTCAGCTCGTTCGGCCACTCACCGGGCCCCACCCAGGCGGCTTTGGCGCGCTGAAACCAGCCGGTCTGATCCAGATGGACGCTGAAAGGGGGGCAGTGCTGTCGCTCGGCGGCCGCGATCAGGCGAGCCTGGGTCGTTTCGTCGGCCTCCCCGAGAAAGGCCAGGGTCAGGTGCAGGTTGCTCTCGGGCACCGGCTGGCCGGGCCAGGGGCGCTGGTCTCGCCAGGTCGCAAGCTCGGGGGCAAGCTCTGGCAGGGGCAGGGCAAAGAAGAGTTTGGGCATGCGGCGTGTCGGTCCTCGTGATGGGCATCGGATAAGGGCCATTCTATGGCAGCCGCTCCCGGGATGTCTTGCCGTGTTGCACCTGACGCTTCCTGCCCCTGCCCGGCAGGGGCGCTTACGGTGGCCGGGAGGCTGTGGCAGAATGGACCCCTTTTCAGGAGTGTCACAGAAGGTGCCCATCGCTTTGTCTTCCCTCCCCATCGTCCCGGTGTTGCCCGAACTCTTTGCAGCCCTCGACAGCCATACCAGCGTGATCCTGCAGGCGCCCCCCGGCGCTGGCAAATCGACTCTGCTGCCCCTGGAGCTGGTGCGCCAGCACCGGCTGCCCGGGCGCATCATCATGCTGGAGCCCAGGCGCCTCGCGGCGCGCAACATCGCGAGCTTCCTCGCGCGTCAGCTGGGGGAGAAGGTGGGCGAGCGCATCGGCCTGCGAGTGCGCGGGGAGAGCCGCACCAGCAGCCAGACCCGGCTCGAGATCGTGACCGAGGGGGTGCTGACCCGGATGCTGCAGCAGGATCCTGAGCTCACCGGCGTGTCGCTCGTCATCTTTGACGAGTTCCACGAGCGCAGCCTGCACGCCGATACCGCGCTGGCCTTCGCCATCGAAAGCCAGCAGGGGTTGCGCGATGATCTCAAGCTGCTGGTGATGTCCGCCACCCTGGATGGCATGGCCCTGGAGCGCCTGCTGCCAGGTGCCCCCGTGGTGCGCTCCGAGGGGCGCGGCTTTCCCATCGAGTACCACTATCGCCCCGCCAATCGCCAGCAGTGGTTGGAGCCCCAGGTCGGTGCCGTGGTGCTGGAGGCGCTCGCCAGTCAGGCTGGCAGTGCCCTGGTGTTTCTGCCGGGACAGGGGGAGATAGAGCGGCTGGCACAGTGGCTGGAAGGGCGGTTGCCGGACGAGGTGACCCTCGCCCCCCTCTACGGTCGCCTCGACATGGCGGCCCAGCAGGCGGCCATCGAGCCTGCGCCTGCGGGTCGTCGCAAGCTGGTACTCACCACCAACGTGGCGGAGACATCCCTCACCATCGAGGGGATTTCCGTGGTCATCGACAGCGGGCTGGAGCGGCGCGCCACCTTCGATATCAAGAGCGGCGTCACCCGGCTGGAGACCCGGCCCATCGCCAAAGCCTCCGCCACCCAGCGGGCGGGGCGGGCAGGGCGGCTTGGCCCCGGCGTCTGCTACCGGCTCTGGAGCAGCGAGGTGCAGGAGCGCCTCGCCGAGCAGAGTCCCCCCGACATCCTGACGCAAGAGCTCACCGGCCTGCTGATGGACGCCGCCCAGTGGGGGGCCCGGGTGGAGGCGCTGCCCCTGCTGGACATGCCGCCCCCTGCCGCCGTGGCCAGCGCCCGGCGGTTGCTGGTGGCCCTGGGCGCCATGGCCCCGGAGGGTGAGCAACAACTTACCCCGGCAGGCCGTGCCATGGCGGCCTTCGGCACCCATCCCCGCCTCGCCCGCATGTTGCTGCGGGCCAGGGAGCTGGAATCCGAGGGTCTGACAGGGATTGTCGCCGATGCGGCTTTCCTGGTGGCGCTGCTGGAAGAAGATCTGCGAGGATCGGAGCGCCTGTCCGTGCTGTTCCACCGCCGTCAGGGCGCCCTGCGCCAGGGGGCGGCCCGCTGGTTCGAGCGGCTCGGTGTACGGGCAAGCAGCCCGCAGGGTCAATGGCTGGGGTTGCTGTGCGCCCTCGCCTGGCCCGATCGCATCGGCAAGCTGCGCAGTGGCAGCCGCTATCAGCTCAGTGGCGGGGTGAGCTGCGATCTGGTAGAAGGGCATCCCTGCCAGGGGCAGGGGGCCATCGTGGCCGTAGAAATGGGTCAGAACGAGCGCGGCAGCCGCATCTTCATCGCTGAGCCGGTGGCGCTGGATGAGCTGGTGCGCCAGCTGCCCGAGCTGGTCGGCGAGCGCCAGTGGTTCGACTGGGACGATCGGGAGGAACGGGTGCGTGCGGAGCGCCAGCAGGTGCTCGGCGAGCTGGTGCTCGGCCAGCGGCCGCTGACGGATCTCTCCGATGAACAGAAGGGGCGTTGCCTGCTGCAGGGCATCCGGCGCAAGGGGCTGCACGTGCTGCCCTGGGACGAGAGCAGCGAGGGGCTGCTGGCCCGCTTGCGCTGCGCTCGCGACTGGCTGCCCGGCGAAGCCTGGCCCGCCATGGATGAGGAGAGCCTGCTGGCCGACCTCGAGCAGTGGCTGCTGCCGGCGGTGAGCGGCATGACCCGGCTGGAGCAGTTGAAGCGGCTCGACATGAGCGACATCCTGCGCCAGTCTCTGCCCTGGCCCTTGCCAAGGCGGCTGGACGAGGCGCTGCCGAGCCACTTCACCGCACCGACTGGCAGCCGGGTACGGATCCGCTACCAGCCGGGTCAGGCGCCGGCGATCCCGGTGCGCATCCAGGAGATGTTCGGGCTGGGCGCCACCCCATGCGTGGCCGATGGCCGGGTGCCCCTGGTGGTGGAGCTGCTCTCCCCGGCCCAGCGCCCCTTGCAGATCACCGCGGATCTCGCGGCCTTCTGGGCGGGATCCTATGAGCAGGTGAAAAAAGAGATGAAGGGGCGCTACCCCCGTCACTACTGGCCGGACAACCCGCTGGAGGCGATGCCGACCCGGGTGACCAAGAAGAAGATGGGATTGCAGGAGTAGCCGACGGGACAGTGATCGGTCGGTACGATCAGAACAAGATGGCGGTGGCACAGTCCCCCTCCACAACAGGCATCGCAGGCCGCTCGCATCAGCGGGATGGCGAGGAGAACGACAAGAGGATTTATGGCAACCCAACGACGCAAGCGCACGCCCAAGAAGGCGGCGCCCAAACGCACCATCTGGCGCACCCTGTTCTGGCTGGGCTTCAAGCTCTCTCTGGTGGTGGCGGCCTTCATGGTGGTGTTTGGCATCTATCTCGACACCAAGGTGCGCGAGCGCTTCGACGGCGAGAAGTGGCAGTTGCCGGTGATGGTCTACAGCCGCCCGCTGGAGCTCTATCCCAGCCAGCGGCTCTCCCAGACCCAGATGCTGCGCGAGCTCAACATGCTGAGCTACAAGCAGGTGCGTCAGCCTCATACCCCGGGTGAGTACGCGGTGAGCGGCAATCGCATCGAGCTGGTGCGCCGGCCGTTCGAGTTCCACGACGGTGCCGACGGCGCCCGTGGCCTGCGTCTCACCTTCAACGGGGCGCGCCTCGAGGGGATCCAGTCCCTGGAGAACCAGCGTCAGCTCGGCTATGCCCAGATGGACCCGGTGCTGCTCGATCGCCTCAACACCGAGGATCGGGAGGACCGCCTGCTGGTGCGCCTTTCCGAGGTGCCGGACAGCCTGCTGGTGACGTTGCTCACCACGGAAGACAGGGACTTCTACCAGCACGGCGGTGTCTCGCCGGTGGCCATCATGCGCGCCATGGCAGCCAACCTGCTGGCGGGTCGCACCGTGCAGGGGGGCAGTACGCTCACCCAGCAGCTCGCCAAGAACTTCTTCCTGACCCGTGAGCGCAGCCTGTGGCGCAAACTGCAGGAAGCCTACATGGCGGTGCTCATCGACTACCGCTACAGCAAGGACGAGATCCTGGAGGCCTACCTCAACGAGGTCTATCTGGGGCAGAACTTCTCCCAGGGGGTCTACGGCTTCGGGCTCGCCTCTTACTTCTACTTCGGTATTCCGGTCAACGAGCTGGACATCGATCAGGTGGCCCTGCTGGTGGGCATGGTGAAGGGCCCCTCCTATTACGATCCCTGGCGATTCCCCGACCGGGCCAAGGCGCGCCGGGATCTGGTGCTGAAACTGCTTGCGGATCACGGCAGCCTGACCCAGGCCGAGTATGACCTGGCCAGCAAGCAGCCCCTTGGCATCATCGCCCGCGGCCAGATGAGTTATGGCCGCACCCCGGCCTTCATGGGGCTGCTCAAGCGGGAGATCCAGAACCGCTTCGGCCCGGATCTGCTCAAGCAGTCCGGCCTCAAGATCTTCACCAGTCTGGATCCCATCGCCCAGCACGCCGCCGAGCAGGCGGTGGAGTCGGGTCTGGCCACCATCGAGAAGCAGCGTGGCAAGAAGAAGCTGGAGGCGGCCATGGTGGTCTCCGACTGGCACAAGGGCGAGGTGGTCGCCATGGTGGGGGGACGGGATCCCCGCTACGCCGGCTTCAACCGGGCGCTGGATGCCCGCCGTCAGATTGGCTCCCTGGTGAAGCCTGCGGTCTACCTGACCGGCCTCTCCAACGGCCTGACCCTGGGCACGCCGCTTAAAGATCAGCCGATCCGCATTCGCGGCCAGGATGGCCAGATCTGGACGCCGCAGAACTACGACCGCAAGTTCCGCCAGAGCGTGCCCCTGATGGAGGCGCTTGCCAGCTCCCTCAACGTGCCGACCGTCAACCTCGGTATGCAGATAGGCCTGGACAAGGTGGTGGACACCCTGCACAAGCTGGGGGTGCAGCAGGAGATCCAGCCCTATCCGTCCCTGGTGCTGGGGGCGGTGGCGCTCTCGCCCATGGAGGTGAACCAGATGTACCTGCCCATTGCCAACCAGGGGTTGACCCAGCCCCTGTCGGCCATCCGGGCCGTGGTGAATGGCGAGGGGCGCCAGCTCTACCAGCATGACGAAGCGGCCAAGCGGGTGACGGATCCCCAGGCAAGCTGGCTGACCCTGTTCGCCATGACCAAGACGGTGAGCCAGGGGACGGCCCGGGCGCTCGGTGCCAAGTTCCCCGGGGCCACCATGGCCGCCAAGACCGGTACCACCAACGAGCTGCGTGACTCCTGGTTTGCCGGGATGGACAACAACGAGCTGGTGAGCGTCTGGGTCGGCCGTGACGACAACACCCCGGCCGGGTTGACCGGTGCCAGTGGCGCCCTGCAGCTGTTCAGCGGCTACATGAGCCAGCGAGGGGTCAACAGCCTGGGGCTGAAGATGCCCGAAGGGGTGAGCTGGGCCAACTTCTCCCGCTCGAGCGGTGCCCGGGTGGCCAGCGATTGTCCCGGCAGTCTCCAGGTGCCGGCCAAGCTGGCCGGTCTGGCCGAGCCGATGAGCTGTGCCAGCCCGGTCTCGGACCCGGCGAATGCCCTGGACAACTGGTTCAACGGTTTCTTCAACTGACGAAGACGGGCAGCGCAGGCTGCCCGTTTTGCAAGGATTGCCATGACCCATCCTCTGTTTGAGGCCATCCATCACGTGGCCATCATCGCCAGCGACTATCCGCGCTCGCGCCACTTCTATCACCAGGTGCTGGGGTTGCCCATCATTGCCGAGACCCTGCGGGCAGAGCGCCAGTCGTGGAAGCTGGATCTGGCGCTGCCGGACGGCAGCCAGCTGGAGCTGTTCAGCTTCCCGGCGCCGCCGCCGCGCCCCTCCCGGCCGGAGGCGTGCGGGTTGCGCCACCTGGCGTTTCGGGTGGCGGATCTCGACCGGGTCATCGCCCACCTGGAGCAGCACGGGGTGGAAGTGGAGCCGGTGCGGGTGGACGAGCTGACCGGCAAGCGCTTTACCTTCTTCGCCGACCCCGACGGCCTGCCGCTGGAGCTGTACGAGGCAGCGCGTTAGGCTGCCTGTTGCAATCTGGATGATCGGTTTGACCATGAAAAGGCCGCCCTGGGAACAGGGCGGCTTTTTTCATGGGGTTGGAGAGGGGATCATGCTGTGGTCAGCAGGGCGACCGCCACCGCCATCACCATCATGCCGAGCCAGCCGACGGGTCTGAGGCGCTCGCCGAACAGCAGCAGGCCCCCGAGGGCGGTGCCCAGGATGCCGATGGCGCCCCAGGTGGCATAGGCCACGGCCAGATCGATCTTGCCGGTACTGACCGCCTCGCTGAGCAGCGTGAAGGCACAGAGCACCAGCAGAATGCCGAGGACGCCCCACCCCTTGTCACGAAAACCGACGGAGCGGTTGATCGCCATGTTGGCGCCGATATCCAGCAGGGCGGCGCCCAGTACGATGATCAACGGGTGCATGGGGCTTCCCTCCTCTGGCGGCTGGGGGCTGGTGCATGATGGGTCTCGCCCAGGGTCACCATGACAATCCCCACTATGGTCAGCGCCAGTCCGATCCACTCCTGGATGCTCAGCTCGTAGCCGAGGAACAGGACGGAGACGGCGGTGATGAGGGCGATCCCCAACCCTTCCCACAGCGCAAACGCGATACCAGTGGAGATTGTCCTGGCGGCCTTGGCGAGCAGCAGGTAGGAGAGGGTGATGAGGAGCCACATCGGCAGATAGTGGATCCAGCCGCTCTCGCTCTTTGGGATCAGGGCCATGGAGGAGGTGCCGGCGACCTCGGTCAGGATGGCCCCCGTCAGGAAGAGGCGGGCCAAAAGCAGAGGACGGGATGACATGCAGTTTCCTTCTGTTGCTGCGACGAAGAGAGGATAACGGCACCCGAAACGGGCAAGGTTATCGCTGAGCGTCGAGAAAGCTGTCGCTGCTTGTTTGCCTTGGGGGCGGGCCAGGGGATAAGGTGGTGATGGAATAATCTGCCGCCAGTTTGAAGCCATGAAGCTAAATCAGATACAACTCTTTGTAGAAACAGCAGACAGTGGTTCGATAGCCAATGCCGCCAGACGACTTGGCAAGAGTCGCAGCGCCGTGAGCTCGGCGATAGCAACCCTGGAGGTGGAGCTTGGCGTCGAACTTTTCGAACGAGGGGCGAACCAGAGCCGGCTGACCGAAATCGGCGAGCAAGTGCTGGACGATTGTCGGCGGCTGTTGCAGGCCGCCAACAGCCTGAAGCTCAAGTGCGAGCACCATGCCTCCGGTGCCGAGGTGGCGCTGCGGGTAGCCCGGGACGACGCCATTCCCGAGGTGGTATGGCGCGAGATGCTGGGGGCGCTGCGTCGCCAGTTTCCGGGCACCAGCATCTCCCTGGTGCTGGCCTCACCGCCGGAGCTGCCGGCCCTGGTGGAAGAGGGGTTCGTGGATGCCGCCTTCGGCCTCATCACCGAGGAACAGGAGCGCAGCGGTCTTTGCATCGACGTGCTCAATCCGATCCGCACCCTGATGGTGGTCGCACCAAGCCACCCGCTGGCTGGGCTGAAGCGGGTGTTGCAGCAGGATCTGACCGATCACACCCAGGTCACCCTCTCCTATGTGGACGCGTTTTCGGTCAAGAGCCTGCTGCCCATCGGAGGGCAGCATATCGGGTTGTCGAGTTTCGAACTGATGCGGGATGCGGTGCTGGATGGTCTGGGTTGGGCGGTGCTGCCTTCACCCCTCATCCAGAGCCAGCTGCGCCTGGGAGAGCTGCTGACCCTGAAGCACAAGTTCAGTCTGCAGTGGCGCGATTACGGAGTCTATCTGTCGGAGAACGCCCATCACGGCAAGGTGCTGGCCTGGCTGAAGAAGGCAATAGAAGCCTATCTCGAACCCTTCGAGTAGCCGCCAACCGGGGCGGGCACCCCGGTTGGCAGTGAGAGGGGATCAGCGCAGGCCGTGACGGGGGACGCGCTGGCGGGAGCGAAATGGCAGCAGCAGGAGGCCGAGCAGCAGATCCCCCGCCAGGGAGGCCAGCAGACCCGCCGCCACGCCGCAGAAAATGGCGGCCTGTTTGAGGGGGACCACATAGCCGTAGTTGTGCAGGGTATCCTGCCAGAGGGCGGGATCGGCGCGCAGCAACAGGTGGGAGAGCTGCTGGTACCAGGGACTCTCCCGCACGGCGATCTCCCCCTGAAGGTGCTGCTGCTGGTTGACCAGTTGCTGGAGGCTGGTGGCATCCTGGGTGAAGACGGGATCCTGGCTGGCACCGTAATGGGCGACCAGCGCCTGCAGATCGCCATTGAAGTGCTGGTCCGCCGTGCGCTGGAAGGGGGCCAGCGCCAGACCGGCTTGCTGCAGCCGGGCATCCAGCCGCTGGAAGTAGAGATCGACCAGCCCGGGGATCTGTACACCTGCCAGCAAACCGAGGGCAAACAACATCATGCGAAGGTAGCTGCGCATCATCATCATCCTGAACGAAGGGAGCGCCCATACTAGCCGCAACCGGTGGGAGAGCCAAGGAGGGGACGCGCTTGCCCACCCGGTCGGCGGCGCCAAAAGAAGAGCCGATGGAATACCTTTGTTACACGAATTCTTACACTTTTGTGATGCAAGTCATCTTGCGGCTGGCCTAGAATGAGCGTTTTTCGAAGGACACGTCGGCATGAGCAAGTTCATTCCTTTCTATCTGGCCGGGGGCCTCATCGCCTTCAGTTGGGGCGCCCTGCCTGAGCACGGCCCCTGGGATGGGTGGGATCTCGCCCTCTTCCAGCTGGTCAATGGCTGGATTGGCCACTCCCCCCGTTGGGCCGATCTGGTGGCCATCACCAACAACCGCCTGTTCGATCTGGCCGCGCTGGCCTGCATGGGCGGGATCCTCGCCAGTTGCTTCTTCCGTGCCGACGGGCAGGAGCGCCGTCGTCTGGTGGCCATGGGGGTCGTGATGCTGCTGGGGGCCCTGGTGATCAATCAGCTCGGGCATCTGTTGCCGGTCAGCCGTCCCAGCCCCACCCTGATGGTGGACGGGGCACTGCGCCTGACCGAGATCAGTGCGATTCCCACCAAGGACTCCGCCGGTGACAGCTTCCCCGGTGATCACGCCCTCTTCCTGATGATCTTCGCCGGTTTTGCCCTGCGCTATCTGCCGCGCTGGGCCGGGGTGGTTGCGGTGGTGATGGTGCCCCTGTTTTCAGCGCCCCGCATCCTGGCGGGTGCGCACTGGATGACGGACGTCTATGTGGGCGCTCTTTGCCTCTCCCTGATCTGCCTGCCGCTGCTGTTGCTCACTCCCGTGTCGGATCGCCTGATCGACCGCCTGGCTCCCCGGCTGCCACGCTGGATTGCCTGACGGAGAATGAAAAAAGAAGGCGGGTCACCCCGCCTTCTTTCGTTTACGCCTCACCGGTGCTGTGGTCGTCGCGAAATGACCAGGACTACGCCCGATGAGCCCGGGCTGTCGCCCTCCCAACCAGTATGGATAGCCCCATTCGGGTTCTGCCAGCCAAAATAGTCGCGGCCAAACGTTTGCACCCGTCCTCTCATGATCCTGGCCAGGATTTTTTCCCTCCGCTGCCTTAGAATCGCCGCCCGTTGTTGGAGGTCTCCCCATGCTTGTCACTTTTCTGCGTCTCTTGTTTATCGGTTGTGCCCTGGTCTTTCTCTTTATGCTGGTCCGTGCCTGGTGGCACAAACGGCGTCATGGCCAGCTCGAAGCCACCCCTTTCTGGCCGGTGGCGGCCATCGGCTTTGTGGCCAATTTTCTCGATACCCTGGGGGTGGGGAGCTTTGCGGTGAAGACCGCCTGCTACAAGCAGTTCAGGCTGATCGATGATCGGGTGCTGCCCGGTACCCTCAACGGCCAGTGCGTGCTGCCGACCGTGACCCAGGCTCTCATCTTCATCGGCGTGGTCAACGTGGATCCCGTCACCCTCATCAGCATGATGGCGGCTGCGGCGGCCGGTGCGGCCTGGGGCGCCCGTTACGTGGCTTCCTTTGAGCGCCAGACCATCCGGCTGGTGATGGCGGTCTCCCTGCTGGTGGTCGCCGGTCTCATCTTTGCCGGTCTGCTTGGGCTCTTCCCCCTCGGTGGCGAGGCCATGGGGCTGAGCGGTTACAAGCTGGGGATCGCCCTTGCCGGCAACTTCCTGTTCGGAGCCCTGATGAACGTCGGTATCGGCCTGTTCGCCCCCTGCATGACCCTGGTCTATCTGCTCGGCATGAACCCGCTGGTGGCCTTCCCCATCATGATGGGATCCACCGCCGTGCTCAGCGTCTTCTCGGCGGGGACCTTCATTCGCAAGGGGGCTTTCGATGCGCGGGCCGTGCTGGCGGTGGCCATCTTCGGCCCCATCGGCGTGGTGCTGGCGGCCATGCTGGTCAAATCCATGGAGATGGAGATGCTCAAATGGCTGGTGGCCTTCATCGTCATCTATACCTCCTGGACCATGTACGCCTCCTGGCGGGCGGCGCGGCGACAGCCAGCGCCCGCGCTGGCAGAGGCGACGAGCTAGCTGGCGTCGGCGAAGCCCGCCTGCACGGGCGCCCCGTGTTGGTATGTCATCCCGCTCGCCCGGTTCTGGCGCGTCTTCTGATGCCTCTGGCAGCCCCCTCCGGGTGGGCAGTCTGCTGGCTGGAGGCGACCAGTGCGGCTTCCGCCCTGGCACCGAGAAACACATAGAGCCCCAGCGCCAGCAGCAACCCCACGGCGCAGCCCATCACCCCCACCGCAGGCCAGAGCAGTTCGCTCTGGCCGAGGGATCCCTTGAACAGCAGCAGCAACCCCTCGATGGAGACCGCGATCAGGATGGCGGCGATAAAGCGGGTAATGGTGCGCCGGATGGCGCTGTGGCGGAAGATGTCCTTATGCAGCAGCACCTCCTCTTCGAGGATGGTCTTGCCGAGATCGAACACCGCCAGCGCGAGCGTGAGGAAGATGATGGCGCTGAAGGCGCCCAGCCGGTTCTGCTGGGTGCCGCACAGGAGCAGATAGAGCTGTTCCAGCCCGTGCCAGATGAGGGTGCCGACGATGAGAAACAGGGCCAGACTCAGGACGACGTAGACGGCCCTGAACCAGGGAATGGCGCGCCGCCGCTCCCTGTCCCCCATCAGCCAGGCGATCAGCTGGTGCAGGTTGATCTCCAGCTCCCGGCCATGGCCCTGCACCAGCAGGCGCAGCTGCCCCTGGGCCGCCGGAACGGGCGCCAGTATGGCTGGCCTGATCTGGGGGGCCAGGCTCTTCACCTCCTCGACGAAGGCATAGGGCTTGAGAGACGCCTCGGGGAGGGTGAGCAGCCCCAACAGCAGGGGGGCCAGCTCGGTTTCGTACTCCTGATAGCGCCGCAGCACATCGATGGGGCTCATCTCTGCCATATACACCTCGGTCCAATGGGCTCCTGAAACAGGGACCTGCAAATTGTGGGCCCGATTTATGACAGCCCGTGTACGGCGCGGCGCACCAGCAGGTGGCAAGGTTCCGGTGAGGGACTTAAAGATGCACCACTACGGTGCCTTGTCGGGACGAGCAAACAAAAAAGGGCCCCATCGGGGCCCTCTGCACATCTTGCGGCTTGTCAGCCAGCCAGCTTGGCGAAGCTGCGCTCGGCGGCCGCCAGAGTGTGTTCGATCTCCTTGTCCCCGTGGGCAAGCGACAGGAAGCCCGCCTCGTAGGCGCTCGGTGCCAGATAGACACCCTCCTCCAGCATCAGATGATAGAAGCGCTTGAAGCGTTCCATGTCGCAGCGGGTCACCTGCTCGTAGCGGGTGATCTCGGGCTCGTCGGTGAAGAAGAAGCCGAACATGCCGCCCACGTAGTTGATGGCAAGCGGGATGCCGTACCTGGCTGCGGCGGCTTTCAGCCCTTCGGCGACACGGGCGGTCTTGGTGCTCAGCTGCTCATAGAGGCCCGGCTCCAGCAGCAGATCCAGCATGGTGAGGCCGGCGGCCATGGCCACGGGGTTGCCGGAGAGGGTACCAGCCTGATAGACGGGGCCGGTCGGGGCTATGTGCTGCATCACCTTCTTCTTGCCGCCGAAGGCGCCCACCGGCATGCCGGCACCGATGATCTTGCCGAGGGTGGTGAGATCCGGGTCGATGTTGTAGTGGCCCTGGGCACCACGCAGGGAGACGCGAAAACCCGTCATCACCTCGTCCAGGATCAGCAGGGCGCCGAACTCGTCACAAATGGCGCGCAGCCCTTCCAGGAAGCCGGGCACCGGCGGGATGCAGTTCATGTTGCCGGCTACCGGCTCGACGATGATACAGGCGATCTCGCTGCCGTACTGGGTGAAGGCTTCGCGCACCGAGTCCAGATCGTTAAAGACACAGGTGAGCGTGTGTTTGGCGAAATCGGCGGGTACGCCCGGGCTGTTGGGCTGACCCAGGGTCAGGGCGCCGGAGCCAGCCTTGACCAGCAGGGAGTCGGCGTGGCCGTGGTAGCAGCCTTCGAATTTGACTATCTTGTCGCGGCCGGTGTAGCCGCGGGCCAGCCGGATGGCGCTCATGGTCGCCTCGGTGCCGGAGTTGACCATCCGCACCTGCTCCATGGAGGGGACGATCTGGCGCACCTTCTCGGCCATCAGCACTTCGATCTCGGTCGGCGCGCCGTAGCTCAGCCCTTTTTCCACTGCCTTGATGACGGCGGCCTTGATGGCCGGGTGGTTGTGGCCCAGCAGCATGGGGCCCCAGGATCCGATGTAATCCACATAGGCCTGACCATCCACGTCATAGAGGTAGGCGCCATCGGCGTGATCGATGAAGCGGGGTGTACCGCCGACCCCGTTGAAGGCGCGGACCGGTGAGTTGACGCCACCGGGAATGGTCTGGCGGGCCTGTTCAAACAGCTGATCTGATTTTGACATGGATCATCCTTAATGGGATTTTGGTCGTTACCCGGGCGCAGGCTGCCGATTGCGGCTCGGCAGGGGATGGCGGGAGGAGTATGCTTTGCGCTCTCGCCCCGGACTCTCGCCCGTGATACATGAAACGGGCCGACTATAGCAGAAAGGCCCAGAGCTGGGCAGCCGAGGCCGAGGTGTGTCTGGTCCTCGTTAGATGAGCGTGATTATCCATGGAGCAACAAGCCATTCCTTCCGCCGACGCGGCCTCGCTGCGTCGTCCTCCAGTCTTGCAGCGCCTGATACGGCGGGACAAGATGCCGCTGCTGGTGCTCCTGTTGGCGGCCCTGGTCGGCCTGCTGGCAGGCCTGGTGTGCGGATTGTTCGAGTCTTGCGTTCACTGGCTGGCCCAGCAGCGTGTCGACTTGCTGGCCGATCGCCCCTGGTGGCAGCTTGGCCTGCTCGGCTTTGGTTTCAGCGCCCTGCTGGGGTTGGTCGGCTATTTCCTCACTCATGCCTTTGCCCCCGAGGCGGGGGGATCCGGTATCCCGGAAATTGAAGGGGCCATGGACGACCTGCGCCCGGTACGCTGGTGGCGGGTGTTGCCGGTGAAGTTTTTTGGCGGGGTCTGTACCCTGAGTTCCGGCATGGTGCTGGGGCGGGAGGGGCCCTCGGTGCAGATAGGGGGCAACCTCGGCAAGATGGTGGCGGATATCTTCCGGTTGCCCAAGGAGCATGGCCATGCCCTGCTGGCTGCCGGTGCGGCGGGTGGTCTCGCTGCGGCCTTCAATGCCCCGCTGGCAGGGATACTGTTTGTCATGGAAGAGATGCGACCGCAATTTCGCTACTCCTTCCTCGCCATCAAGGCGGTCGGGATTTCGGCCGTCATGGCGACCCTGATGCTGCAGAACATGAAAGGGCAATCCCCCGTCATCATGCTGCCTCACTACGACGCTCCGGCCTTGAAGGCGCTCTGGCTGTTTCTTTTCATGGGGGGCTGCTTTGGTGTGCTGGGGTTCGTCTTCAACAAGCTGGTGCTCGCCTGTCAGGATGGTTACCTGGCATTGCATCAGAACAAGCGCCACCGCTTCGTCATCATCGGCATGGGGGTGGCTGGAACCTTTGGCATGCTGTCGCTGTTCGCCCCTTCTGTCACTGGAGGGGGTATCGAGCTCATCCCGCATCTGACGGGGGGAGACTATGCGATGGCGACGCTCTTCATCATCTTCTCGGTGCGACTGGTGGGTACCCTCATCTGCTTTTGCTCGGGGGCCCCTGGTGGTGTCTTTGCGCCGACCCTGGCACTGGGCACCCTGTTCGGGGTGATCTTTGGTCACCTGTTCCACTCTGCATTTCCCGATCTCGGCATCGAACCGGGCGCCTTTGCCATCGCCGGCATGGGGGCGCTTTTCGCCGCCACCGTACGTGCCCCCATTACCGGCATCGTGCTGGTGACAGAGATGACCGACAACTATCAGCTGATCCTGCCCATGATGATCACCACCATAGGGGCAACCCTAGTGGCGCAATGGTTGGGGGGGCGTCCCATCTATTCCCAGATCCTGGAGCGAACTTTACGGCTTGCTGCGCGTCAAAACCGGGGTGAAAGCAGCATCGCGACCGGTTAACTCTTTGTTTATCCGTATCAATCCGGCATGGTCGCGTATAGTGAAAAGAGACCGGCCGTGTTGATGTCGGCATATAGAAGAGGCCTTATGTCCCAAATCGTGAAGTTATTGGTGGTGCTGGCCGTGGGGGCATGTATCGGTTATGTCGTCGGGAACAGACAGGAGCTGGCTCAGAGCAGCCTGATGACGGTGCAGCAAGAGACGTTGGAGCGTCAGAGCAAGGCCATTGCACAACTTAAGACTGATCTCGGCGTCAGGGAGACCCTGCTGGCGACCCAGAAGGCCGCCTTCGAGCAACTTCAGCAGACGCTCAAGGATCAGGAAGCCCAGGTACAGGAGCAGAAACGTCAGCTCGCCTTCTTCGAGCGCATCATGCGTCCCACCGGCGAACAGGTGGGGGTATCCATCGACAATCTGACATTGCAGGAGACGAGTGTGCCGGGTCGCTACCACTATCGTCTGGCGCTCACACAACCCGCCAAGAAGCGGGAGCTGTTTCGGGGGCAGGTGCAGATCCGGCTCGAAGGCAGTCTGGCTGACAAGCCCAGGATCCTCAGTGGCCGGGATCTTGGCATGAAGGTGGGGGAGGGACGCTACGCGTTGCGATACTTCCAGCTCTTGGAGGGCAATTGGCAGCTTCCCTCAGGCTTCATCCCGGACAGGGTGAGAATCCTCATCCCGAAGGAGGGACGGCAACCGGCCCAGGAGCTGGTTGCTGAGTGGAACGAGGTGCTCAAGCCTCTGGTCGCTCAACCAGCCCCCTTGCCGGCAGCACAGTAAGAGAGTGGTGAATACTTGAACTAAATGGTCGGGTATTGGATAATTTCGCGGTTTCCATGTTTGTGGATGTAACGGTTGTGAGGTCAGCAATGAGTGCAGTAGCAGAAGCTCCCTTGCCCATCCAGATGACGGATGCGGCAGCCAACAAGGTAAAGACCTTGATCACCGAAGAAGAGAATCCCGAACTCAAGTTGCGGGTCTACATCACTGGGGGGGGCTGCTCCGGTTTCCAGTACGGTTTCACGTTTGACGAGAAAATCAATGATGGCGATACCGTGGTCGAGAAGAGCGGCGTCACCATGGTGATCGATCCCATGAGCCTGCAATACCTGGTCGGCGGCAGCGTGGATTACACCGAAGGCCTGGAAGGTTCCCGTTTCACCGTGACCAACCCCAACGCCACGACTACCTGCGGTTGCGGTTCCAGTTTCTCCATCTAATTTACAAGCAGCGTGATATGAAGGGCCCCGAGGGGCCCTTTTCATTTTTGTATGCCTGGCGTGGCTGGCATTTAGATCTTGATGTGGCGAAAACGGGTACCGATTGGTAGCGATAGAGAAGGTGTGCAGGCTCATTTAGATGAATTGTTGACGGCTTTTTAGTCTGATTGGTTGTTGATTAAACACCTGAACGTCTTTTTCAAATAAACACGTAGTTTTCGCTTGTCAGCGAGAATCATATCCCTATAATGCGCCTCCATCAGCACGGCGCAGTGCGCGTCTGGTCCACCTTGCAAAGCAAGCTGGTGAGGGTTATAGTTTCAGACCCTGCTCTTTAACAATTTGAATCAAGCAATCTGTGTGGGCACTCACAGCATCGAGCATCAAAAACAATTTTTGATTTTCAATGTCTGATGAAGTGACCAAAGCAACTTTTAAGTTGCAGCAGTTAATTCAGCAATTCATTGAGCCGCTTTGCTTAAGCGATTAAGCAGGCAACCAAACTTAAATTGAAGAGTTTGATCATGGCTCAGATTGAACGCTGGCGGCAGGCCTAACACATGCAAGTCGAGCGGCAGCGGGAAAG
>NZ_JBFOCW010000024.1:0-13576 GCF_040908005.1 Aeromonas sp. s1(2024)
GGGGGGCCCCGTCGGGGGGCCCCTTTTGTGCCGCCGTGCTGGCAAGGGTGCGGCACCCGGCATAAGATACGTCTCTTGTTTCAGGTGTAGGAAGGGTAGCAATGACTGACGATCCTTGGGCTTTGTGCCATCTCGATGATTCGTTCGATGCCTCGGTGCTGGGCACCAAGGGGGCCCAGATCCAGTGGTTCGAGGACAGGGATGCCCTGATCCAGTTCCTGCTGGAGGATTTTGTCGACCTGCTGGCCGACGTGGGCGAGCTGGACGAGGAGCAGACCGAGAGCGCCCGCGAGCGCTTCACCCTGCTGGTGGAGCAGAGCCTGGATGATCGCACCCTGATGGATGCCATCAACGATCTCGCCTCCGGCCTGCGCCGCATTGCCTGGCTGGGGCCCCTCTCCGAACTGGCGGAGTTGAGCGACGACTTCGCAAGCGGGCTGCGAGCCTTCTTCTGGAGCCAATATGACGGTGACGAGGATGACCCCGAGGCCTGGGTGCCGGAAGATCTCTGGCCCCAGCTGGTGGAGTGCGCCGAAGAGTACATGGTGGAAGGAGACTTCTGAGCCACACCACAAACTGCGATAAGAAAACGGCTCCTCTATGGCGCCGTTTTGTCTGCATGCAACCGCCTCAGCCGTTGGCCGGTACCTCGTGCGCCGTGTTGGCTAGCACTGGCCCGATATACTTCTCTATCTGCAATTGGGCCATGTGGCCGCAGTTGCCCTGGGCCAGACTGGACGAGCCCTCGTCGAAGGTGAGGCAGTTGACGTTGCCGTTCTTGCAGATGCTGCCCGCTTCCCCCGGCTTGGCCGGATCGTACCAGGCCCCTTCACACACCCGCACTACCCCGGGCCGGATATCGGCGGAGATCAGGGCCCCCACCAGGATCTGGCCGCGCTCGTTGAAGGCCCGCACCAGATCGCCATCCTGGATGCCGCGCGCCTTGGCGTCGTCCGGATGGATCAGGATCGCCTCCCGATCGGCGATGGCGAACTTGTCCCGCAGCGGGGTGTTGTCGAGCTGGGAGTGCAACCGCTGGGTCGGGTGGGAAGTGTTGAGCGACAGCGGATAGCGCGCCGCCACCTCGCTCTTCACCCACTCCTTGGGCTCATACCACTTGGGATGACCGGCGCAGTCGGCATAACCCATGCCGGCCACCGTGCTGGAGAAGATTTCGATCTTGCCGGACGGGGTACCGAGCGGGTTGAGCAGCGGGTTTTCGCGAAAATCGGCGTGACGGATCCACTGGCGGTTGGCCTCCGGGATCGGGAAGCGGATGTAGTTGTTGGACTCCCAGAACATGTTGAACGGCGGTAGCGCCACACGGGCGCCACGGGCCTGCGCCGCCATGCCGTCGTACATCTGCTTGAGCCACCGCATCTCGTCCTTCCCTTCGGTGTACTGCTCCTGCACGCCCAGCTTGGCTGCGATGGCGCTGAAGATGTCGAAGTCGTTGCGGGCTTCAAACTGGGGGGGCACGCACTGGTGCATCGGGAAGACGTAGCGCTGGGAGTAGTCGCCCCCCATCTCCAGGTCGTTGCGCTCGTAGCTGGTGGTGACCGGCAGCACGATGTCGGCGTGTTTGGCAGTCGCCGTCCAGTAGGGCTCGTGCACGATCACGGTCTGCGGCTTGCGCCACGCCTTGACTAGGTTGTTGGTGTCCTGATGGTGGTGGAAGGGGTTGCCCCCCGCCACGTAGACCAGCTTGATGTCCGGATAGGTCACCTTGCGGCCGTTGAAGTCGATGGTCTTGCCCGGGTTGGCAAGGCAGTCGGCGATGCGGGCCACCGGGATCGGTGCCGGGCTGTTCTTCGGCGCGTTGCCGGCGGAGATCCCCGCCAGAATGCCGCCCTTGGCGGTGGGGCTGCCACCGGAGGAGTAGTGGTAACTGAAGCCGTAGCCGCCCCCCGGTAGGCCGATCTGGCCCAGCATGGCAGCCAGAGTGACCAGCATCCAGTTCGGCTGTTCGCCATGCTGCTGACGTTGCATGCCCCAACCGGCCATGATCATGGTGCGCTTGGCGGCCATGTCGAGGGCCAGCTGGCGGATCACCTTGGCATCGACGCCGCAGACGCTGCTCGCCCAGTCGGCGCTCTTCGGCTGACCGTCATCCTTGCCAAGCAGATAGGCGAGGAATTTGTCGAAGCCGACGGTGTAGCGATCGAGGAAGGCCTGATCGTGCTTCTTCTCGCTGTAGAGGGTGTGGGCCACCCCCAGCATCATGGCCACGTCGGTGTAGGCGTTCGGGGCAATCCACTCGGCGCCGACCAGCTTGGCGGTCTCGTTGTAGACCGGATCGATGCTGATGACGCGGGTGCCTTTCTCTTTCAGCGCCTTGAAGCCCGCTTGACCTTCATGATCCGGTATGTTCCAGCTGTTCTTCAGGGTCACCTGAGCATTGACCCCCCAGAGCACCACCAGTTCTGCGTTTTCCACCACGTTGGGCCAGGCGGTCTGCTGTTCGTACACCTCGATGGAGCCCATCACGTGGGACATGATCACCTGAGCCGCGCCGGTGGAGTAGTCACCGGCATAACCGGTGAAGCCGCCGGAGAGGTTCATCAGGCGGTGCAGCAGGGTGCGGCTGTTGTGGAACATGCCGACACTCTTCCAGCCGTAGGAACCGGCGTGGATCGCCTGCGGGCCGAAATCAGACTGAACGCGCTGGATCTCGCCGGCCACCAAGTCGATGGCCTTTTCCCAGCTCACCCGTACCCACTCGTCGGCACCGCGCAACTCCGGTCTGGCGCCCGGGCCGTGCTCCAGCCAGCTTTTGCGCACCATGGGGTACTTGATGCGGTTCTTGGCGTGGACCTGGAACGGCGCCATGTCGATGAGGTCATTCGGCGCTGGGTCATCGGCCACCGGCTGGACCCGCACCATGCGGCCCTCGGAGACGATGGCCTCGAAGGCTCCCCAGTGGGCGCCGGTCAGGATGCCCTTCTGGGCGGGCACCAGGGTGGGGAACTGCTCAAGGGCCGTGCTGACGGCCTTGGCCAGGGCGCTTTTCGGGAAGATACCGGCCAGCAGGGGCAAGGCGGCACAGGCCCCCAGCCCCTTGAGCAGAGTACGGCGGGAGAGGTTGGTCTGTTGGTCATTGAAAAAAGTCATGGGAGAGTCCTCTGTTCCTGCCTTAATGGGCCGCGCTCATGTCGCTGGCGTGTTTCTGCACGTATTGGGTGAGCATGCGCGCCTGCTCCGGGGTGAGGGAGGTACGGGACTCCATCCCCTTGATGACGCCGATCCACTGGTTGGCGTTGAAGTGATCCAGCGCGGTGAGGCCGTGACAGCCGGTGCAGTTGTTGGACATCAGGGTGGAGGCGTATTGCCACAGCTTGCCCTGGTCGCCGATGAGCTGGCTCTGGTCGACCCAGGCGGTCAGGCTGACCTGATGCCAGGTGAGGTTGGTGGCGCTGTCGGTCTCGCTCTTGCCGGTCACGAGGGCTTTTCTGGCGGCTTCGCCGACCAGCACGCTCAGGATCCGTTTGCCGGGGGCGGCGTAGAACACCTCGCTCACCCCGTCCTGCTGCCAGCCGTCGATGCGCACCTGGGCGCGGCCGTTGTCGTTGGCCAGCACTTCCACCTGGGTGGAGGGCATCAGGGTGCCTTCATCAGTCTTGGCGCCGGCATCCAGATAGAGCGGGGTGGTGGCGATGGCATAGCGGGTGGTGACGGTGGCCGGGGTCTGGGCGGCGGCTTGCGCCAGCTCGCTGGCACCGGCGGCAGCCAGGCCGCTCATGTCCGGCATGATGTGGGCAACGCCGCGGTGGCAGTCGATGCAGGTCTGACCCTCCTTGATGGCGACCGGGTGCTCGGCGCGGGCATTGGGGCGCTGGGCCAGGATGTCCATGGCGGCGTAGCTGTGGCAGCTGCGACAGGTGGCGGAGTCATTGGCCTTGAGCTGATCCCACACGGTCTGGGCCATGCGCAGCTTGTGGGCCTCGTATTTTTCCGGGGTGTCGAGGGTGCCGATCGCCTCGTGATAGATGTCTTTCACGGCGCGGATCTTGGTCCAGAGATAGGCGGCGGGTTCACTGGGGATGTGGCAGTCGGCGCACTCGGCGCGGATCCCCTTCACGTTCTGGAAGTGGACGCTGCCCTGATATTCGGCGAGGGGGGTCTGCATGGAGTGGCAGGAGACGCAGAACTCGGTGGAGCTGGTCTTGTGCAGCACGGTGACGGTGACGCCCAGTGCGGCGATCCCCAGCAGGGCCCCGAGCAGCAGAAGCCAGAACCAGGTCTTTCTCAACAGTTTTCCAAGCATGGTGACGGTGTCCTTCGAATTCGGGTATTACCAATATAGTAGTAGTCCCAGGATTCTAAGGGTTGACCTCGGTCATGGTTTTAATTTCGACATATAATTGATTTTTGGTTTTGTTATTTGTTTTGGCATGATTTATTGAATTTAAATCGCATTTTTCCCATACAGCGGGAGCGGGATGTGCGGTGGTGGGAGCGATGCCCAAGCCGGGGCGAGGAGGCAGTACGCCACCCCGGGGCTTGGGGTTTGTGGCGAGAGGATTGTATACTGTTCACATATACAGTATTCAGGTGTATCCATCATGCGACTCTTTATCGCCGAGAAACCCAGCCTTGGCCGCGCCATCGCCGATGTCCTCCCCAAACCTCACAAGAAGGGGGAGGGTTTCATCGAGACGGCGCAGGGAGACGTGGTGACCTGGTGCATCGGTCACCTGCTGGAGCAGGCCGAGCCCGATGCCTACGATGCCGCCTACAAGCAGTGGCGCATGGAATCCCTTCCCATTGTCCCGACCCAGTGGCAGCTGGTGGCCAAACCCAAGACCAAGGCCCAGCTGGCCGTCATCAAGGGGCTCATCAAGCAGGCGGACTGCGTGGTCAACGCCGGTGACCCGGACAGGGAAGGGCAACTGCTGGTGGACGAGGTGATCGACTTTCTCGGCTATCCCAAGACCAAACCGGTTCAGCGCTGCCTCATCAGCGATCTCAATCCCCCCGCCGTGCGCCGCGCCCTCGACAAGCTCAGAGACAACAAGGAGTTCGTGCCGCTGGCGGTGTCGGCGCTGGCCCGTAGCCGTGCCGACTGGCTCTATGGCATCAACATGACCCGGGCCTATACCCTGCTTGGCCGCAAGGGGGGCTGCAGCGAACTGCTGTCGGTGGGTCGGGTACAGACCCCCTTGCTCGGTCTGGTGGTGCGCCGGGATCTCGAGATCGAGGCCTTCGTTCCTAAGCCGTTCTACGAGGTGATGGCCCATCTGTTGACCCAGGGCAACGAACGCTTCACCGCCAGGTGGCTGCCATCGGAGGCATGTCTGCCCTGGCAGGATGAGGAGGGACGGGTGCTCAACCGGGCGCTGGCCGCCAAGGTGGTGGAGCGGATCCAGGGGCAACCCGCCCGGGTGGAGGCGGTGGAGGAGCAGGCGCGCAAGCAGGCGGCGCCGCTCCCCTACAACCTCTCCAGCCTGCAGATCGACGCGGCCAAGCGCTTTGGCATGGATGCCAAGCGGGTGCTGGATATCTGCCAGAGCCTCTACGAGCGGCACAAGCTCATCACCTATCCCAGATCCGACAGCCGCCATCTGCCGAGCGAGCACTTCAACCGGGCCGGCCAGGTGCGGGAGGCCATCGCCAGCACGGCCCCTGCGCTGGCCAGGGCGGTCGCCGAAGCGGATGGCAGGATCCGCAGCAAGGCGTGGAACGACAGCAAGGTGGATGCCCACCACGCCATCATTCCCACCGAGAAGAGGGGGAACGAGGGGAGCCTGGGGGCCGACGAGGCGAAGCTTTACGGCCTGATTGCCCGCCAGTATCTGCTGCAGTTCTACCCGCCGTTCGAGTACAACGACAGCAAGGTGTTGCTGCGCATCGCCGGAGGGCTGTTCCAGGCCAAGGCGCGCCGCATCCTCAAGGCGGGCTGGAAGGCGCTGCTCGGAGTGGAAGAGGATGACGAGGAGGAGGCGGGAACCCTGCCTGCCCTGAAAGAGGGGGAGGAACTGCTGTGCGAGCGGGGGGAACTGCTGGAGAAGATGACCCAGCCCCCCAAGCCGTTTACCGATGCCACCCTGCTTGCCGCCATGACCGGCATCGCCCGTTATGTGCAGGATCCCGAGATCCGCAAGACCCTGCGGGAGACCGACGGTCTGGGCACCGAGGCGACCCGGGCCGGGATCATCGATCTGCTGTTCAAGCGCCGCTTCCTGGTGCGCCAGGGCAAGAGCATCAAGGCCACCCCGACCGGGCGAGCCCTGGTCCAGGCGCTGCCCACGACCGCCACGACACCGGACATGACGGCACTGTGGGAGCAGAGTCTGGGTCAGATCGCCGAACGTCACGGCAGCTACCAGCAGTTCATGGGGCCGCTCACCGAGCAGCTCAACGGCCTGATCGAGGGGGCGCGGCAGGATTCCGGCGCCAGCTTCAGCGCGCTGCCCAAGGCGGCGCCCGGTGACAGCAAGCAACGCTTTGCCCGCCGCAAGCGGACTGGGTCCACCGCCGCACGCCCCCGCACGAGCACGGGCAAGAGTGCTCGTGTGGGGAAGAGCCCTGGAAAGAGCACTGGTAAGGGGACGACCAGGGGCAAGGCTGCCTGAGGCTGGTGCGCGCCGTGATCACATAAAAATAAGAAGAGGGGCCAGTGGCCCCTCTTTGCATGGATGGAGCGGCTTACCCCGTGTAGACGCTCTCTTCCGGATAACGGATGCGGGTCTCCACCGGGCGGGCCAGCATGATGGCCAGGGTGAGGGGCCCCAGACGGCCGCAGATCATCACCAGCACCAGGATCAGTTTGCCCGGTTCGCTTAGAGAAGCGGTGATGCCGGTGGACAGTCCCACGGTGGCAAAGGCCGAGATGGTCTCGAACATGATCTTGTCGAATGATTGCGACTCCGTGAGCATCAGCAGGAACATCGCCAGCATCAGCACCATGGTACTGACGATGATGATGGCCAGGGAGCGGGTCACTATCTGGGGTGACAGGGTGCGGCCGAAGGCGGTGACATGGGGGCGCTTGGTCAGAAACGCCCGGGTCGCCAGCAGAACGACGGCAAAGGTGGTGACCTTGATACCGCCCCCGGTGGAGGTTGCCCCGGCACCGATGAACATCAGCATCATCATGAACAGCAGGGAGGCCGGTACCATCTGGCCGATATCCACCGTGTTGAAGCCCGCCGTGCGCGCGGTGGCCGACTGGAAGAAGGCTGCCAGCCACTGGCTCCCGAAGGAGGCGTTGCCCAGGGTGCCCGGGTTGTTGTGCTCCAGCAGCCAGAACATCAGGGTCCCCAGCAGCAGCAGGGCAGGGGTCATCAGCAGCATCAGCTTGCTGTGCAGTTTCAGCTTGCGCCAGCGGCGGTTGCGCACCAGGTCGACGATGACGGTGAAGCCTACCCCCCCCAGGATCAGCAGGGCCGGTATGGTCAGGCTGATGATGGGGTCATCCCGGTAGTCCATGAGGTTGTTGGCAAACAGCGAGAAGCCGGCGTTGTTGAAAGCCGACACCGCGTGGAAGAAGCTGACGTAGAGGCCGTGACCCCAGCCCATGTCGGGCACCCAGCGAATGGCCATGATGGCGGTGCCGATCAGCTGGGCAATCAGGGCGAACAGGACGATGCGTTTCACCAGCTGGACGATGTTGACGGATCCCTCCTGGCCCAGTGCCTCCTTGGCCAGCACCTGCTGGCGCAGCCCGACCCGCTTGCTGAACATGGCGATGAGCAGCAGTGTCATGGTCATCTGGCCGAGACCACCAATCTCCATCAATATCAACAGGATGATCTGCCCCTGCAGGGTGAAGGCGGTGCCGGTATCCACCACCCCGAGGCCGGTCACGCTGATGGCGGAGGTGGCGGTGAACAGGGCGTTGATGACGGTGACCTCACCCTTGTGGCTGGAGGGCTGGACCAGAAACAGGGTGCCAACCAGCAGGATGATGAGGAAACTGCCCAGGATGAGCTTGGCCTCGCTCCAGCGGGAGTTGTCTTCCCGATGCAGGGTGAAGGCGTAGTTGCTGCGCCAGTTGATCATAGGGTGTCGAGCCAGTGATCGATGGCGTGCTTGTTGCCGGCCAGGATCAGGATGTCACCGAGTTGCAGCTCCATCTTGCCGGTCAGGACGTTGTGCAGCACCTCACCCCGCTTGATGGCCAACAGCTGGAAATCGCTTTGCTGCAGCAGGCGCAAGTCGGCCAGGGTGCGGGTGTTTTGCTGCAAGCCGATCACGAACTCGGTCAGCACCATGTCGTGACCCAGCTCCAGGTAGTCGAACAGCCGGTTGTCCAGCATGCTCTGGGCCACCCGGCGGCCCATGTCCCACTCCGGGTTGATCACCTTGTCCGCGCCCACCTTCTGCAGGATCTTGGCGTGGAACTTGTCGCGGGCCTTGACCCAGACCTTCTTCACGCCCGCCTCTTTCAGCACCAGCGTGGTCAGGATGCTGGTCTCCAGGTTGTCGCCGATGGCGACAAAGACGATGTCGAAATTCGCCAGGCCCAGTTCGGCGACCGTGGCCTCGTCGGTGGCATCGGCCACGATGACGTGGTTGCAGAGGGTGGCTATCTGGCGGGTCTTGCTCTCGTCGATGTCGATGGCCAGTACCTCGGCATTCTGGCGCTGCAACTCTTCGCACAAGGCGCTGCCAAACAGGCCCAGGCCGATGACGGCGAATTGATTGTTCATGCATGCTTCCTCAGCGGGATGAAGGGGTTACTCTACTCCAGAGCCCTGAGTCCGAAAAGTGTCCGGGTTTTTTGTCCCGGGGAATCTGGGGTAAACTGCGCCCTTGTCCTTGTCGGAACACACAGATGAAACTCACCCCCCACGCCTCCCTGTCGACCCTCAATACTATGGGCCTGGACGCACACTGCCTCTGGCTGGCCGATGTGACCCGGCCGGATGATCTCGCGCAACTGCGGACTAACCCGGAGTTGGCCACCTTGCCGCGCCTGGTGCTGGGAGGAGGAAGCAACATCCTGTTCTGCGATGACTTTGCCGGTCTGGTGGTCCACAACGGCCTGAAAGGGATCACGCTGCACGAGGAGTCCGAGCACTGGCTGCTACACGTGGCGGCAGGTGAAAACTGGCACGAGCTGGTATGTCACGCCCTGCAACAGGGCTGGCACGGGCTGGAGAATCTGGCACTCATTCCCGGGACGGTCGGGGCGGCCCCGGTACAGAACATCGGTGCCTACGGGGTCGAGCTGGCCAGCGTCTGTGCCTACGTGGAGGCGTTCAACTGGCAGAGTGGCGAGGTTGAGCGCATCGCGGCGGCCGACTGCCGGTTCGGTTACCGTGACAGCATCTTCAAGCACGACTATCAGGACTCCCACTTCATCATCGCCGTCGGTCTGCGCCTGCCCAAGGCATGGCGCCCGGTCGCCGGCTATGGCCCGCTGGCGGCGCTGGGGGATGCCCCTTCGCCACAGGCCATTTTCGACACCGTCTGTGCCACCCGCATGGCCAAGCTGCCGGATCCGGCGGTGCTGGGCAACGCGGGCAGTTTCTTCAAAAACCCTGTGGTGCCCGCCGCCCTGGCCGAGACCCTGAAACAGCAATACCCGCAGATGCCCAGCTACCCGGCCGGCGACGGTCAGGTGAAGCTGGCGGCGGGCTGGCTGATCGAACAGTGCGGCCTCAAGGGGTTCGCCATCGGCCGTGCCGCCGTCCATCAGGAGCAGGCGTTGGTGCTGGTTAACCTGGGAGGCGCCAGCGCCATGGAGCTGATCGCCCTGGCGGCCCATGTGCGGGACAGCGTGGAGCAGAAGTTCGGGGTGGTGCTGGAGCACGAGGTGCGCTTCATGGGCCGCAGCGGCGAGACCCGGCTCGATGAGGTACTGGCATGATCCTGACCCCCATCCGGCAGACGCTGATCACCCTGCTCAGTGACGGCCAGTTCCACTCGGGCGAGCAGCTCGGCGAGCGGCTCGGCATCAGCCGGGCGGCGGTGAGCAAGCACATGGCTGCGCTCAAGGAGCTGGGGCTGGACTTATTCAGCCTGACCGGCAAAGGCTACCGGCTTGCGGTGCCCATGGCGCTCTATGACGAGGCGCAGCTGCGGGCGCTGGCGCCCATGGCACCGGTGCACTGCTTCCCGGTGATCGACTCCACCAACCAGTACCTGCTGGAGCGGGTCAATCAACTGAGCTCAGGCGAGAGCTGTCTGGCCGAGTGCCAGACCGCCGGCCGGGGGCGCCGCGGCAAGCCCTGGGTCTCCCCCTTCGGCTGCCAGCTGATCCTCAGCATGTACTGGCGGCTGGAGCAGGGCATGGCGGCCGCTATGGGGCTCAGCCTGGCGGTGGGGGTGGCCGTGGTGGAGGCGCTGGAGTCGCTCGGTTATCCAGGGGTTGAGCTCAAGTGGCCGAACGATCTCTACTATCAGGGCCGCAAGCTGGCGGGCATCCTGGTGGAGATGAGCGGCAGTGCCGGTGCCAGCTGCAATCTGGTGATCGGGGTCGGCCTCAATCTTGCGATGCCGAGCCGGGAGGGGGAGAAGATCGATCAGGCCTGGTCCGAGCTGCGCCACATCCAGCCCGAACTGGTGGACCGCAACCAGCTGGCTGCCTGCGTGCTGTTGCACCTGCAGCAGGCCATGCAGACCTTCGAACAGACCGGGCTGGCGAGCTTCGTCGAGAGCTGGAACCGGCTCGATCACTTCGCCGGCCAGCCGGTGAAACTGTTGATGGGGGGGCAGGTGATCCGCGGGATCGCCAGGGGCATCGACGATCGCGGGGCCCTGCGGCTGGAGACGGAGGAGGGGATCAAGTTCTACCTGGGCGGGGAGATCTCCCTGCGCCGGGGGGACTGAGACTCCATCCGGCATGAATGAGAAGAGGGGGCCCATGGGCCCCCTCTTCGTCGCTGTCATTATTTGCGCAGCTTGATCTGCTCGATGGCGTGCTCGTTGCCCTTGGTGAGGATGAGGTTGGCCCGCTCCCGGGTCGGCAAGATGTTCTCTTGCAGATTCAGGTAGTTGATATCCTGCCAGATGTTGTTGGCGATCTCGGTCGCCTCGCTCTCGGCCAGCTTGGCGTAGTGGTGGAAATAGGAGTCGGGATCCGAGAAGGCGCCGCTGCGGAATTTGAGAAAACGATCGATGTACCAGGTGCGCAGCAGCTCGGCATCGGCATCCACATAGATGGAAAAGTCGACGAAGTCCGACACGAACACGCGATGAGGGTCCTGGGGATAGTCCATGCCGCTTTGCAGCACATTGAGCCCTTCCAGGATCAGGATGTCCGGCTGCTCCACCACCTTCTTCTCGTCGGGCAGGATGTCATAGATGAGGTGGGAGTAGACGGGGGCCTCGACCTTCTCGTGGCCGGCGCGGATATTGGCGACAAACTCCACCAGATGGCGGATGTCATAAGACTCGGGGAACCCCTTGCGACGCATCAGGCCACGGGCTTCCAGCTCCTTGTTGGGAAACAGGAAGCCGTCGGTGGTGACCAGCTCCACCCTGGGGTGCTCCGGCCAGCGCTCCAGCAATGCCTGAAGGATACGGGCCGTGGTGCTCTTTCCCCCCGCCACGCTGCCGGCGATGCTGATGATATAGGTGCCCTTGCCGCGGGACTGACCGAGAAACTGCTCCAGCACCCGGCTGCGGCGCTGCTTGGCCTTGACGTAGAGATTGAGGAGACGGGAGAGGGGCAGATAGATCTCTTCCACTTCCCGCAATGACACCTTCTCGTTGATCCCGCGCAGGGTCTGCAGATCGTGCTCGGTCAGGGTCAGGGGGACCGCATCGCGCAATAACGCCCATTGTTCGCGGGTGAATTGCAAATAGGGGTTATGCTCTGTCGTCATGGTGTCATCACTGTTTCTTGGGCAGGGCGACCATACACCAAGGGATCGGGAGCGACAAGGGACGCGTCCGGTCGGGACGGAGAAGGAGCGTTTTTTTGCCTGGATCCCGGCATAAATGCACATTTTGCAAGGTGCAATGGTTGCATCCCCAAAATCCTTACCATAAAATGCGCGACGCTTGGATGTCTGTCGTCTATTTGCCCAGCAAAAGCGACAAAAACAACGGGTGCAAGCAGAATTACCGTTGTGGCATTTATGCAACTGGAGGGGTTCCCGAGCGGCCAAAGGGATCAGACTGTAAATCTGACGGCTCTGCCTTCGAAGGTTCGAATCCTTCTCCCTCCACCATATTTCTCTGCGGTTTGAGTTCTTTGGGTTAGAGAAATGCGGGCATCGTATAATGGCTATTACCTCAGCCTTCCAAGCTGATGATGCGGGTTCGATTCCCGCTGCCCGCTCCAAGATGCTGATATGGCTCAGGTAATTCTGAGAGCCACACCTTAGGGTGAGTTCGGCAATCGAACCAGCCTGTCAGCACCAACCTCTCTACTCCCCTTGATTCATATCCATCATATAAACTGTTCTGTGGTTAGCTTGCCACCGCGTACTCAGCGTTAGTTTAGAGGGACGATCATGTCTAAAGAAAAATTTGAGCGTAATAAACCGCACGTTAACGTGGGTACCATCGGCCACGTTGACCACGGTAAAACCACCCTGACCGCCGCCATCACCAACGTGCTGGCCAAGCACTTCGGTGGTAAAGCTTTCGCCTTCGACCAGATCGACAAGGCACCGGAAGAGCGTGAGCGTGGTATCACCATCAACACCTCCCACGTAGAATACGACACTGCAACCCGCCACTACGCCCACGTAGATTGCCCGGGTCACGCCGACTACGTTAAAAACATGATCACCGGTGCTGCCCAGATGGACGGCGCAATCCTGGTAGTAGCAGCGACTGACGGCCCGATGCCGCAGACTCGTGAGCACATCCTGCTGGGTCGTCAGGTAGGCGTTCCGTACATCATCGTGTTCATGAACAAGTGCGACATGGTAGATGACGAAGAGCTGCTGGAACTGGTCGAGATGGAAGTTCGCGAACTGCTGTCCGAGTACGACTTCCCGGGTGATGACCTGCCGGTAGTCCGTGGTTCCGCACTGAAAGCGCTGGAAGGCGAAGCTCAGTGGGAAGAGAAGATCCTGGAACTGGCTGGCCACCTGGACACCTACATTCCGGAGCCGGAGCGTGCCATTGACCAGCCGTTCCTGATGCCTATCGAAGACGTCTTCTCCATCGCAGGCCGTGGTACCGTAGTAACCGGTCGTGTAGAGCGCGGTATCGTCAAGGTTGGTGAAGAAGTGGAAATCGTTGGTATCAAAGATACCACCAAGACCACCTGTACCGGCGTTGAAATGTTCCGCAAACTGCTGGACGAAGGTCGTGCAGGTGAGAACGTTGGCGCACTGCTGCGTGGCGTGAAGCGTGAAGACGTAGAGCGTGGTCAGGTACTGGCCAAGCCGGGCACCATCAAGCCGCACACCAAGTTCGAATCTGAAGTGTACGTGCTGTCCAAGGAAGAAGGTGGTCGTCACACTCCGTTCTTCAAGGGCTACCGTCCGCAGTTCTACTTCCGTACTACCGACGTGACCGGTACCATCGAACTGCCGGAAGGCGTAGAGATGGTCATGCCGGGCGACAACATCAAGATGGTTGTTACCCTGATTGCCCCGATCGCGATGGACGACGGCCTGCGTTTCGCCATCCGTGAAGGTGGCCGTACCGTAGGTGCTGGTGTTGTAGC
>NZ_JBFOCW010000025.1:0-99984 GCF_040908005.1 Aeromonas sp. s1(2024)
ATGGCATCGGCCGGTGAAAGAACAGAACAGGGCTGTGAAGACATGGCCGACACATTCCAGGCCGGATAATGGCATCGGCCGGTGAAAGAACAGAACAGGGCTGTGAAGATATGAGCGACAAATTCCAAGACAGAACCATGGCCTTCGCAGGCATCTGCCAGGCCGCCTATCTGGTGCAGAAAGTGGCCCGTGACGGCTCCTGCGACGAAGCCTCCCTGCGCGAGAGCCTGCAAAGCATTCTGGTCACCAACCCCACGCAGCCGCTGGAAGTGTTCGGCAGCCACCTGGCCATTCGCGACGGCTATCGCGCCCTGGTGGAACAGCTGGGGGCCGACGGCAGCCAGAAGAATGCCGAGCTGACCCGCTACGTGGTGAGCCTGATCGCGCTGGAGCGCAAGCTCGCCAAGCGCAAGGACATCCTCAACATGCTGGGGGAGCGGATCAGCCAGATCGGCCGCCAGCAACAGCATTTCGATCTGCTCGACGAGCAGATCCTGGCCAACATGGCGAGCATCTACAGCGACCTTATCAGCCCCATCGGGCCGCGCATCCAGGTGGCGGGCACCCCGCTCTTCCTGCAGCAGCCCCTGGTGCAGCACAAGGTGCGCGCCCTGCTGCTCGCAGGCATCCGCGCCGTGGTGCTGTGGCGCCAGCTCGGCGGCAGCCGTACCCAGATCATCTTCGCCCGCAAGAAGATGGTGGAACTGGCCAAACGATTTTAACCCCCACACCAATCATCAGGAGTTCACCCCATGGAGCTGTCCGCGCTGACTGCCGTTTCCCCGATTGACGGTCGTTATGGCGACAAGGCCGATGCCCTGCGCCCTATCTTCTCCGAATTCGGTCTGCTGCGTTTTCGCGTCGAAGTCGAGGTGCGCTGGTTGCAAAAACTGGCCAGCCACGCCGGGATCCCGGAAGTCCCTGCCCTGAGCGAGGCAGCCAATGCCGTGCTTGACGGCATCGTCAGCAACTTCAACGAGCAGGATGCCGCCCGCATCAAACAGATCGAGCGCACCACCAACCATGATGTGAAAGCGGTGGAGTACTTCCTGAAAGAGAAGGTGGAAGTGAACCCGGAGCTGGCCGCCGTCAGCGAATTCATTCACTTCGCCTGCACCTCGGAAGACATCAACAACAACTCCCACGGCCTGATGCTGAAGACCGCCCGGGAAGAGGTGATCAAGCCTTATTGCGAAAAGCTCATCAGCGAGATCAAGCGCCTGGCCGTCGAGTACCGCGACATGCCGCTGCTCTCCCGTACCCACGGTCAGCCGGCGACCCCGAGCACCATGGGCAAGGAGATGGCCAACGTCGCCTACCGTCTGGAGCGCCAGCTCAAGCAGATCATGGCGGTGGAGCTGCTGGGCAAGATCAACGGTGCCGTGGGCAACTACAACGCCCACATCAGCGCCTACCCGGATGTGGACTGGCACCAGTTCTCCGAGGAGTTCGTCACTTCTCTCGGCCTGACCTGGAACCCCTACACCACCCAGATCGAGCCCCACGACTATATCGCCGAGCTGTTCGACGCCCTGGCCCGCTTCAACACCATCCTGATCGACTTTGACCGTGACGTCTGGGGTTACATCTCCCTGGGCCACTTCAAGCAGCGCACCATCGCCGGCGAAATCGGCTCCTCCACCATGCCCCACAAGGTCAACCCCATCGACTTCGAGAACTCCGAAGGCAATCTGGGTCTGGCCAACGCCGTGTTCCAGCACCTGGCGAGCAAACTGCCCATCTCCCGCTGGCAGCGTGATCTCACCGACTCGACCGTGCTGCGCAACCTGGGTGTGGCGGTGGGTTACTCCCTGATTGCCTATCAGGCGACCCTGAAGGGCATCTCCAAGCTGGAAGCCAACGCGGACGCCATGGCCGCCGATCTGGACGCCAACTGGGAAGTGCTGGCGGAACCCATCCAGACCGTGATGCGCCGCTACGGCATCGAGAAGCCCTACGAGAAGCTCAAAGAGCTGACCCGTGGTCGCCGCGTCGACGCCGAAGGGATGCGCACCTTCATCGACACCCTGGAGTTGCCGGAAGCGGTCAAGGTCGAGCTCAAGAAGCTGACCCCGGCCAACTACATCGGCGACGCCCAGCGTCTGGTCGATCTGCTGAAATAAGTGATGTAACCGAACCGGCGGGGGCTCTGTCATGACGGCAGGGCCCCCGTTGGTTTTGGCCCATTTGATATGATCACCCTCTATCGGGCCATTTCAGAGCCCTTGCCCAAGCCCGCCTTGGGCAAGCCCTCTCACAAGATACGAGAAGCACCATGTACCAACTCAATCTGGATATCGCTCACTTCCTCGAGCACTACTGGCAGAAGCGCCCGCTCCTCATCAAGGGCGGTTTCACCGACTTTCAGGATCCCATCAGCCCGGACGAGCTGGCGGGTCTGGCCATGGAGGAGGTGATTGAATCGCGCCTCGTCACCCGCTTCAACAACAAGTGGGAGGCGGCCCACGGCCCCTTCGAATCCTACGATCACCTGGGGGAAGAGAACTGGACCGTGCTGGTGCAGGCGTGCAACCACTGGGTACCCGAGGTGCACGAGCTGGCGGTGCCCTTCCAGTTCATCCCGGGCTGGCGCTTTGACGATGTGATGGTGAGCTTCTCCACCCCTCACGGCGGTGTCGGCCCCCACATCGACAACTACGATGTCTTCATCACCCAGGGTCAGGGCAAGCGCCACTGGCGGGTCGGCGATGCCAAGCCCTTGAACGAGTTCGCCGCCCACGCGGCCCTGCTGCACTGCGAGCCGTTCGAGGCGATCATCGACGTCATCATGGAGCCGGGCGATATCCTCTACATCCCGCCTGGATTCCCCCACGAGGGCTACGCCATCGAGCCCTCCCTGAACTTCTCGGTGGGTTTCCGCGCGCCGGACGCCAAGGCCCTTGTCTCCTCCTTTGCCGATCACCTGATCGACAACGAGATCCGCACCGAACGTTACGGCGACCCGGACCTCCAGCCCCGCGCCCGCCACGGGGAAATCCAGCCCCATGAGCTGCACCGCCTGCGGGAGCTGATGCAACAGGCCCTCGACGACGAGACCCTGTTCAAGGAGTGGTTCGGCACCATGATCTCCGAGGCCAAGCACGATCTGGACGTCAATCCGGTGGAGCCGGACTACAGCGCCGACGAGGTGGCCGACCTGCTGAGTCAGGGGGAGCCCGCCATCAAGGTGCCGGGGTTGCGCAGCGTCTGGTTCAGCGGCGAGAGCCGCACCTGCTACATCGACGGCGAAGCCTGGACCCTGCCAAGCGAGGATCCGGCCGCCATCGCACTCCTGTGCGACAAGGACATCATCACCCAGGACGCGCTGGTGGAACTGGCCGATCAGGCGGGCTTCCTGCAACTGCTGACCCGGCTGGTCAACCGCGGCTACTGGTTCTTCGGCTGATCCAGAGGGCTGCCGCCCCTCCCGGCGTGCCGGGAGGGGCGGCGTTTTTTCCGCTGTAGGCCAACCGGCTCCTGCCCTGCATTGCTTCGCCCTGACGCCGCGGGAGGGAGTGACTACACTGGATGACGGCCAACGGCATCGGGCCGGATCGCCCCCGCAATGGGGCCCTGTTGTTTGTCATTTAACAACATGGGATCGGGCAGGATGCGGGGCCAGAAATGGGAACCAAATGGCCTCAGTTGCGGAAAATCAATTATTTTAGCCCCTAAAATGAGCTGTGAGCGAAAACGTTATCTTTCAAATTGAGGCCGTTTTCGCTCAAAACGTTGTTTCTGGATCATAAAAAGTATCCAAAAACTGGTGTATATTGCACGGCGGAAATTCCTTAACCATGAAGACTGACATGAAAAAGACCAAAATCGTCTGCACCATCGGTCCCAAGACCGAATCCAAAGAAATGCTGGGCAAGATGCTGGATGCCGGCATGAACGTCATGCGCCTGAACTTCTCCCACGGCGACTACGCCGAACACGGTGGTCGCATCAGCAACCTGCGCGCTGTCATGGCCGAAACCGGCAAGCACGCAGCCATCCTGCTGGACACCAAGGGTCCGGAAATCCGCACCATCAAGCTCGAAGGCGGCAACGACGTCTCCCTGGTCGCCGGCCAGACCTTCACCTTCACCACCGACCAGACCGTGGTGGGCAACAAAGACAAAGTCGCCGTCACCTATGCCGGTTTTGCCAGCGACCTGCGCGTCGGCAACCGCATCCTGGTTGACGACGGCCTGATTGGCCTGGACGTCATCGAAATCACCGAGCGCGAAGTGATCTGTAAAGTGCTCAACAACGGTGACCTGGGCGAGAACAAGGGCATCAACCTGCCGGGCGTCTCCATCAAGCTGCCGGCCCTGGCCGAGAAAGACAAGCGCGACCTCATCTTCGGTTGCGAGCAAGGCGTTGATTTCGTTGCCGCCTCCTTCATTCGCAAGAAAGAAGACGTGCTGGAAATCCGTGAGCACCTGAAAGCCCACGGCGGCGAGAACATCCAGATCATCTCCAAGATCGAAAACCAGGAAGGCCTGGACAACTTCGACGAGATCCTGGCTGTCTCCGACGGCATCATGGTTGCCCGTGGCGACATGGGTGTCGAGATCCCGGTAGAAGAAGTGATCTTCGCCCAGAAGATGATCATCGAGAAGTGCAACAAAGCCCGCAAAGTGGTCATCACCGCCACCCAGATGCTGGACTCCATGATCAAGAACCCGCGTCCGACCCGCGCCGAAGCCGGCGACGTGGCCAACGCCATCCTGGACGGTACCGACGCAGTCATGCTGTCCGGTGAGTCCGCCAAGGGCAAGTACCCGCTGGAAGCCGTGACCATCATGGCCACCATCTGCGAGCGTACCGATGCCGTGATGCCGTCCAACCTGTCTGCTGCCAACGACAGCAACAAGCTGCGCATCACCGAAGCGGTCTGCAAAGGCGCGGTAGAGACCTCCGAGAAGCTGGACGCCCCGCTGATCGTGGTTGCCACCGAAGGCGGCAAGTCTGCCAAGGCCATCCGCAAGTACTTCCCGAAAGCCTGGATCCTGGCCATCACCACCAACAAGAAGACCGCTGCCCAGCTGGTGCTGACCAAGGGTGTGGTTGCTCACGTGGTTGACTCCATCGCCTCCACCGACGACTTCTATCGCATCGGCAAAGAAGCCGCGCTGGAAATCGGCATGGGCGTGAAGGGTGACGTGGTTGTCATGGTCTCCGGTGCCCTGGTACCGAGCGGTACCACCAACACCGCCTCCGTTCACGTACTGTAATCAGTCCTGAACCGATGAAAGCGGCGCCTGCGGGCGCCGTTTTTTTTTATCTCTCCCCCTGCTGCCCCTCTTGCGCCGGTGCTAGAATCCACGCGGATTTTACCCTGGTGGAAAATCCCCCGAACATCGCATAATCACCCGGACGCTTTATGCTCTCAACACGCTTCAAAAGAGCCTCGGCCACCCTGCTGCCGCTGCTCTGTTTACTCATTACCTTCTGGACCCCGAGCACCCTGGCGCAGGATCTGCCCCAGCGCGCCACCGTGCAGCGGGCGCTCGACGCCCTCGGCAAATCGGACACCCCCACGGCCAGCCAGCAGGCGGACCAGAAGTTCCTGACTGACACCCTCTCCCTCCTCGACAGCATCGACAAGGAGAAGAGCAAGGCCAAAACCCAGAGCGAACGCCTGCGCACCCTGCCGGCAGAGCTCAAGGAGATCGGCGCCAAGCTCGACGCCCTGACCCAGGGCAAGAGCCCGGAGCAGCTCAAGAGCGAATACGCCACCATGAGCCTGGCGGAGCTCGATGCCCGCCAACCCGAGATCATGGCCAACATGCAGGCGGCCCAGGAGGCCCTTGGCACCATCGGCAGCCAGATCACCAACCTGCAGACCCTGCCGGAGCGGGCCCAGGCCAGCATGAGCCGCGCCTATCAGCGCAGCCAGGAGATCCGCACCCGCCTCAACGCCGGGGACGGGGTGAGCAGCGCCGAGAAAATGAAGCTTAATGCCGAACTGGCCCTGCTGGATCTGCAACTGGCCAACCTGCAAAAGGAGCTGGACAACCGCACCAGCATGCAGGATCTGGTGGTCAAGCAACGGGACTACCAGAGTGCCCGTCTTGCCAGTGAAGAGCAGAAACTGCAGGCATTGCAGGAGCAGAGCAGCGCCAAGCGCCTGGGGGATACCGAGAAGACCGCCGAAGAGACCGGCGAACTGGTGGCCGCCGAAGACAACCCCCTGGTGCAAAAAGAGCAGGAGCTCAACTACCAGCTCAGCCAGCAACTCATCAGCTCCACCAACAGCCTCAACACCCTGGCCCAGAAGAACCTGCAGGCGAAGAGCATGCTGGAGCGCGGCACCCAGACCGAGCGCAACCTCAACGAACAGGTGCAGATGCTCAAGGGCAACCTGCTGCTCTCGCGCATCCTCTATCAGCTCTACCAGCAACTGGAAGCGGCCCCCTCCACCCTGGTGAAGAACCTGGAGGAGCAGATCGCCGACCTGCATCTGGCCCAGTTCGAACTGAGCCAGCAGCGTGACCAGCTGTTCCAGAAGAACCAGTATCTGGACAACCTCATTGCCAGCAGCGGCGAGACGGTGAGCGACGAAGACAGGGCCAGCCTTGCCAAGCTCATCGACACCCGCATCGGCCTGCTGGATCAGCTCAACCGCCAGATGGATGCCCAGCTCACCAACGCCATCAGCCTGCAACTGACCCAGCAGCAGCTGACCCGGGTCTATGCCTCCATCGAGTTCACCCTGCAGCAGCACATCTTCTGGGTGAGCAGCAACAAGCCCATCGATGCCAAGTGGTTCATCACCTGGCCGGCCCAGGCCTTCAAGCAGGCCTCCGACTGGGTGCTGAAACCGGACTGGAGCGGCTGGGGCGACATGCTGCTGGCGGTCTCCCTGCTCTCCCTGCCGCTGCTGCTGGTGGGCGGCCTGCTGCTGTGGAAGCGCGGCACCCTGCTCGAGCGCCAGAAGAAGATCGTCAAGGATCTGGGACGTTTTCGTCAGGACAGCCAGTGGCACACCCCCCGAGCCCTGCTGTTCACCGTGCTGCAACGCCTGCCGGGCACCCTCTTCATCCTGGCCGCCGGCCTGCTGCTCGCCTATTGCGGCCTGCTGAGCCCGAGACTCATCTTCCAGATCACCCTGAACCTGGCCCTCGGCTACCTGGTGTTCAGTGTCTACCTGTCGGTGATGCGACCGGGGGGCATCGGCGAGACCCACTTCCGCATGCCGCGGGACGAGCTGCAGGCCAAGCGCAACAGCATGCGCTACCTCTGGCTGCCCCTGCTGCCCCTCATCATGCTGTCGACCAAGGCGGTGGTGGAGCCCTCCTCCCTTGGCAACGACGTCATCGGCCAGGGCATGACCATGCTGCTGCTGGGGCTGACCGCCTACCTGGTGCTGCCCATCTCCCGCGCCCGCATCAAGGGCGAGGCGAGCATGTTGCAGACCCTGACCGCCGTCGCCCTGGCGCTGGCGCCGGTGGCCCTGATGGTGCTGGCAGCCCTTGGCTACTACTACACGGCCCTGAAACTCACCGGCAGGCTCATCGAGTCCTTCTACCTCATCATCATCTGGGGTCTGGTCTATCGCACCGCCCTGCGCGGTCTTGAGCTGGCGGCCCGTCGTCTGGCCTATCGCCGCGCGGTCGCCAAGCGGGAACACAAGACCCAGGAGGATGCGGAAGGGGGCGAAGCCATCGAAGAGCAGCCCATGGATCTGGAAGAGGTCAGCCAGCAGTCCCTGCGTCTGACCCGCATCATGCTGCTGCTGGTGTTCGGCGTCGCCTTCTACTGGCTCTGGTCTGATCTGGTGGCGGTCTTCACCTACCTCGACAGCGTGGTGCTGTGGCACAAGAGCGAGGGGACCGGGGCCAACGCCGTGCTCTATCCCATCAGCCTGAGCGACGTGCTGACCGGCCTCTTCGTGTTTGGTGCGGCTCTGTCGCTGGCCCGCAACCTGCCGGGCCTGCTGGAGGTGCTGGTGCTCTCCAAGCTGCGCCTCGCCCAGGGCACGGCCTACGCCTTCACCACCATGCTCAACTACGCCCTGATCGGGGTGGGCAGCCTGACGGCGCTGGCCATGCTCGGGGTCCAGTGGGAGAAGCTGCAGTGGCTGGCCGCCGGTCTCTCGGTCGGTATCGGTTTCGGCATGCAGCAGATCGTCTCCAACTTCATCTCAGGCATCATCATTCTGTTCGAGCGCCCGGTGCGGATCGGCGACACCGTCACCATCGGCACCATCTCGGGCACGGTCAACAAGATCAGGATCCGCTCCACCACCCTCACCGACTTCGACCGCAAGGAGGTGATCATCCCGAACCAGCAGCTGATGATAGAGCGGCTCATCAACTGGTCCCTGTCCGACACCGTCACCCGGGTCATCGCCCGGGTCGGGGTGGCCTATGGCTCGGATCTGGATCTGACCCGCAAGCTGTTGATGCAGGCCGCCATGGAGAACAGCCGGGTGCTGAAAGACCCGGCCCCCATCGTCTACTTCCTCACCTTCGGGCCCAGCACCCTGGATCACGAGCTGCGCTTCTTCGTGAGCGAACTGGGTGATCGCAACCCGGCAGTGGACGAGTTGAACCGCAAGATCGACCAGCTGTTCCGCGAGAACGGCATCGAGATCGCCTTCAACCAGATGGATGTCTATATCAAGAACATGCAGGGCGAAGAGCAGAAGGTGGAATCCCGCCCGGCGCTGCCGCCGGCAGGGAACCAGCCCGTCTGATCCCGCCCGCTTCACAGGCCCCGTCACGGGGCCTGTTTTTTTCTGCCCGCCCCCCGCCTTGGAAAGCGCAGATCGCCCCCAATATAGGGAAGACAACGGACTGTCTGCACGAGGAACCCAATGGACTCTCTCTACGCCGTGGTGCTCTTTGCCATCTCGGCATCGGTCACCCCCGGCCCCAACAACATCATGGTGATGAGCGCCGGCGCCAGCGTCGGGATACGCAAGAGCCTGCCCCTGCTCATGGGGATCTGCGTCGGCTTCACCCTGATGCTGTTGCTGGTGGGGCTGGGCTTTGGCCAGCTCTTTACCCGCTTCCCCGAACTCCACATGTTCATCAAGTGCGCGGGCACCCTCTATCTGCTCTATCTTGCCTGGCTCATCGCCCGCCCGACGGACGGGATGGCTGACAGCAACGGGACCCGCCCGTTCGGCTTTTTCAAGGGTGCCCTGTTCCAGTGGGTCAATGCCAAGGCCTGGGTGGTTGCCACCGGCGCCATCGCCGCCTTCACCAGCGCGGGGAGCGACCCCTTTGAGCAGCACCTCGTCATCGCCCTGACCTTCTTCATCGTCTCTTTCCCCTGCGTCGGACTCTGGCTCCTGTGCGGTTCCCTGCTCAAGCGCTGGCTGGCAAACGATCTTGCCCGTCGCCGCTTCAACCAGGTGATGGCGGCCCTGCTGGTACTGTCAGTGGTGCCCGTCATTCGCGAGATCCTGATCCCCGCCTGAGACGCCGGGACTCCCCTTTCCCTTGACCCGACGGATGGCCGTCGCAAAGGAGATGCAATGCAACAAGTGGTCTATGTGGCCAACCCGGTGAGCGGGTTGATCCATGTGTTTCGCCTCGAAGCAGGCACCCTCGCCCCGCTGCAGGAAGTGCAGACCGGCGGCGAGGTGCAGCCCCTGGTCATCAGCCCGGACCGGCGCTGGCTCCATGCGGGGGGGCGCCCCGATTTTCGGGTGCTGAGCTTCCCCATCTCCGCCGATGGGCGGCTCGGGGCCCCGACCTCGGCGCCACTGCTCGGCAGCGCCTCCCACACCTGCATGGACGACAGCGGCCGCCTCTTCTTTACCGCCTCCTACGCCTTCAACCACGTCACCGTCTCCCGCCAGGATCAGGCGGGCCGGATGCAGCCCCCTCACCAGCGTCTCGACCACCTGATGGCGGCCCACTCGGTCACCTGGCTTGCGGGGCAAAACGGGGAGCAGGAGCTGCTGGTGGCCTGCCTGAAGGAGGACAGGGTGCGCCGCTTTGCCCTGGTGGACGAGAAGCTGGTTCCCCATCCCTTGGGGGACATTCACACCGCCCCCGGCGCCGGGCCCCGCCATCTGGCACTGCACCCGGACAACGGCGATCTCTATTGCCTCAACGAACTCGACGCCACCCTCAGTCGCTACCACAGGGAGGCGGACGGACAGATAGTGGCGCGCGAGAGCCTGGACATGCTGCCCCCAGGCTATGAAGGGGAGCGCTGGGGCGCCGACCTGCACCTGACCCCGGATGGACGTTTTCTCTACACCAGCGAACGGGCCAGCAGCCTGCTCACCCTGTTCGGCGTCTCCCCCCAAGATGGCGCCCTCACCCCCCTCGGCCACTTCCCGACCGAGGCCTGTCCCCGGGGCTTTGCCATCGACCACAGCGGCCACTGGCTCATCGCGACCGGGCAGCACTCCCATGAGGTGGCGCTGCATGCCATCGACCCCGAAAGCGGCCAGCTCACCCCGGGCCCACGGAGCGAGGTGGGCAAGGGGGCCATGTGGGTGAGGGTGCTCGCCCTCCCCTGAGCTGGCGAAAAACGGGCATAAAAAAAGCCATGGCACTGCCATGGCCTGCGTGAGCCGGCCCCCTCAGGAGCCGGTCACCTCCTTCAGGAAACCGGTGAAACGCTGCCAGGACTTGGCATCGGCATCGGCGCGGTAGTTGTCCGAGCCAAAGACGCTGAACGCGTGGGGAGCACCGCTGTAGCTGGTCGCCTCGTGCTTCACCCCGGCGCTCTCCAGCTCGGCCACCAGCGCCGCAAACTGACCCAGAGAGACCGCCTCGTCGGCGCTGCCGTGCTGGACAAGCAACTCTCCCTTCACCTCTTTGTAGTCCTGCCCGGCCGGGGTCTCCAGCCCGCCGTGCACGCTCACCACCCCCTTGAGATCCGCCCCGCTGCGGGCCAGCTCCAGTACGGCGGCGCCGCCAAAGCAGTAACCGAGGGCCACCGCATTGTCGAGCCGCCCCCCCTGCCTGCCCGCCTCCGCCAATCCCCCTTGCAGCAGGGTGCGCATCCTGGGCCTGTCCTGATAGAGGGCCCCGGTGAGGCGCTTCTTGTCTTCCACCGTGCTCGGCCTGACCCCGGCACCGAACAAATCTACGGCAAAGACACTGTAGCCCAGGGCCACCAGCATCTCGGCCCGCTTGATCTCGTAACCGTTGAGCCCGTCCCAGTCGTGCACCAGCACCACCAGAGGGGCCTGCTTGTCGGCACCCGCCAGGTAATAGCCCTCGAACGGCTTGCCTTCGACCTCGTAGCGCACCGCACCGGCCTCGGCCGCGCCGCTCCCCATCAGCCCCAGCAGAGCCAGGATCCATGCCCTCTTCATCCTTTCGTCCTCTCCCGTCAATGGTGCCCCTGAGTGTAGCCGCTTCACATGGGGAGCCCGGGTTCAGTGGTGGGCAGGCAAAAAAAGAGAGGCCACCCGAAGGTGGCCTCTTTTTCATCAACTCAACGTACAGCAAGCCAGGCGCTTAATCCTTGGCGCTCTCCATGGCACCCGTTTCGGAGTGCTGGGGCAGGATGAGGTTCAGCAGGATGGCCGCCACCGAGGCCAGCCCCACGCCCGCCAGGGCGAAGTCACCGATCTTCATCTCCAGGGCGCCGACACCCACGGTCAGGGTCACCGCCACGATGGCGATGTTGCGGGACAGCCCCAGATCCACCTTGGACTCCACCAGGGTCTTGAGACCGATGGCGGCGATGGATCCGAACAGCAGCAGCATGATGCCGCCCATCACCGGCATGGGGATGGAGGTGAGCAGGGCGTTGAACTTGCCGAAGAAGGCCAGAATGATGGCGAACACCGCCGCCCAGGTCATGGTGACCGGGTTGAAGTTGCGGGTGATCATCACGGCACCGGTCACTTCCGCATAGGTGGTGACGGGGGGACCACCGATGAAACCGGCGAAGCAGACGCCGATGCCGTCACCGGCCAGGGTACGGTGCAGGCCGGGATCCTTGGTGTAGTCCTTGCCGGTCACGCCGCCGATGGCCAGCACGCCGCCGATGTGCTCGATGCAGGGGGCGATGGCCACCGGCAGCATGAAGAGGGCCGCGGCCCAGTTGATCTCCGGGGTCTCGAAATGGGGCAGCGCCAGCCAGGGGGCGTTGACCATGCCGTCGAAACTCACCTGGCCCATCAGCACGGCAGAGACATAACCGGCGATGACACCGCACAGGATGGGGATGAGCTTGATCCAGCCCTTGCAGAACACGGCGGCAATCAGGGTGACCGCCAGGGAGATGCCCGCCAGGGTCAGCGCCGTGGTGGCAGGCACCACCTGCTCACCGCCGGCACGGCCCATGGCCATGTTGCAGGCTACCTGGGCCACCGACAGGCCGATCACCATGATGACGGGACCGATGACCACGGGGGGCAGCAGCTTGTGCACGAAGCCCATGCCACGAGCGCGGATGATGGCCGCCAGGATGAAATACATGAAGCCCGCGGCAAACAGACCGAACATGGTGGAGGGCAGGCCCCAGGTCTGGGTGGCATAGATGATGGGGGCGATGAAGGCGAAGCTGGAGCCGAGGAAGATCGGCACCTGACGACGGGTGCAGAGCTGGAACAGCAGGGTGCCTACACCGGCGCCAAGCAGGGCCATGGAGGGATTCAGACCGGTGAGCAGGGGCACCAGCACCATGGCACCGAAGGCGACAAACAGAATTTGCAGCCCGGCGACGCTTTGCTTGACCAAGGAAAACATGGGTATCCTTAATTTTTTGATAACTGACAGGGATATTTGACACTTTTCAGTCATCACAAGACGTTTTCAAGGCAGCCAACGGACCAAATGGCGTCATTTGTTGCCTTTTACTGCTTGGGGAGGGCATGAAACTGGCTTTTTAGGCGGGATTCGCTGCTACAAGCATCGAGGATGCGATTTTACGCACTTTTATGGCCAACGCCAATCGTTTTTCCGGCGAGTTGACATGACAAGGCTTTCAACTGGTCGACGCAGATATCGCCCCAATCCCCTCTCTATACTCGAAGGCGTGACCCCACACCGACAAGGAGTTCCCCATGTCACTGCCCTCGTTCAAACCCAGCCAGCGCCGGCTGCTGCTGGGCTCGGCCATCGCCCTGGCCCTGTTCGCCACCCCGCTAAGCTATGACTTCGACCACCACCAGTGGCAGGCAAACCAGGCCCATGCCAAGTCCTGCTTCATTGCCGGTACCCGCATCCTGATGGCCGATGGCTGCGAACGCCCCATCGAGACCCTGCGGGTCGGCGATCGGGTGCGGGACAGGCACGGGCAGAGCAACCGCATCCAGGCCATCGAGCGGGTGGCGCTGGGGGCGCGCAGGCTCTACGGGCTCAATCATCTGCCCCCCTTCTTTACCGCCGAGCACCCCTTCCTCACCACCCGGGGCTGGGCGGCCATCGCACCGGCCATGACCCGCACCGAAAACCCGGCCCTCGCCGTGCTGCCGCTCTTTACCGGCATGCACCTGCTGGGTTGGTCAGAGGGGGGCAGCGCGGGCAACCTGGCGCTGGCGCCGCACCCTGTCGAACTGCCGGTGGCCTCCCTCTCCTGGGTTGATGCCCCGCCCGCCACGGCGCTGTTCAACCTGATCCTCGATGGCAGCCACAGCTATGTGGCCAATGGGCTGATCGTGCACAACAAAGGGGGGGATGGCGGCGGCAACAGTGGTAGCGGAGGCGGCAACAGCGGCGGCGGAGGCAGCAACAGCAGCGGCGGAGGCAGCAACAGCGGCGGCGGAGGCAGCAACAGCAGTGGTGGGGGCAATAGTAGCCACAGTGGAAACAATAGCGGAAATGGAGGCGATAGTAGCCATAACGGAAACAATGGCGGGGACGACAGCGGCCACGGCGGCGATGACCGTGGTCAGGGCGAACATGCCGGTGGCGACCAGCACGCTGGCGGCGATCGCCACGGCGGTGGCGACAAGCATGCAGGCGGGGAGCGTCATGCCGGTGGCTGGGTGGACGACAACGGTGTGGACGCCGTCGATGCCAATGGCAACAAGCTTCGAGGCGATGGCCGGGTGGATGACAACGGTGTGGACGCCGTCGACGCCAATGGCAACAAGCTTTGAGGCGATGGCAGCGTGGATGACAACGGCGTGGACGCCGTCGACGCCAATGGCAACAAGCTCAGGGGCGACGGCAGCGTCGATGACAACGGCGTGGACGCCGTCGATGCCAACGGCAACAAGCTTCGAGGGGACGGCAGCGTCGATGATCGCCTGGTGCCCCCGCCCGCCCAATAGGTGGCAACGTCCTGCCCCGCAAACACAGCAGGGCGGAAAAATGAGAGGGTGGCCTGGGCCACCCTCTCTTGTTTATGCGGCGTCGTCCGGCCCGGCCATCTCGTCAGGCCGGGCGCGTGCCTCAGACCCGGCGATAGGGCAGGTAGACCGGCTCCCACATATGGCTCAGGATATGCTCTTGCAGATCCTGACCGATGAGCGGGTGGGAGGGGTCGCGGCGCACGATATCCTTGAGCACTGCGGTCGCCACGTGCACCGAGATGTTGCGCAGCTCGCTGATCCTCGGGTAGACGGTGCCCCGGGCGAGATCCGCCTCGCTCACGCACTCCGCGAGCGCAAAGGCGGCGGTGGTGAAGATGTCCGGGCTTATCTCGCGGATCTGGCTGACGATGGCCGCCAGCCCCACCCCGGGGAAGATGAAGACGTTGTTGCCCTGACCGATGCGATAATCCTGCCCCTCATGGTGCACGTCCTTGAACGGGCTGCCGGTGGCGACGATGGCGCGCCCCTGGCTCCAGCGGAAGATGTCTTCCGGCAGGGCCTCGCAGTTGGCGGTGGGGTTGGAGAGGGGGAACACCATGGGGCGCTCGCAGTGGGTCAGCATCAGCTGGATGTGCTCCTCCTGGAAGGCGCCACCGGCGCCGCTGGTGCCGAGCAGCACTGTGATGGGCACGTGGCGCAGCACCTCGGTCAGCCCCGCCTTGCCCTGCAGATCCCACTGGGCCAGCAAGAGGCCCGGCTTGGCGTAGCGACGCTTGTACTCATCCAGCCCCTCGCGGTTGTCACACACCAGCCCCTGGGTATCCAGGATGTAGATGCGATCCCGCGCCGCCTGCGGGTCAAGCCCCTCGCGGATCATCCCCGCGCAGATCTGATCCGCCACCCCGACCCCGCCAGCCCCGGCCCCGTAGACCAGGTAATGCTGCTGGCCCAGGGTTTCCCCCTTGGATTTGACGGCCCCTATGATGCCCGCCAGCACCACGGCCCCGGTGCCCTGGATGTCGTCGTTGAACGACGGCAGCGCCTGCTGGTAGCGGGCCAGGTTGTTGAAGGCGTTGGACTTGCTGAAGTCCTCCCACTGCAACACGGCGTTGGGGAAGTGGCGCTTGACCCCGGCCACGAACTTGTCGATGAAGTCGTCGTACTCCTTGCCGCGAATGCGCCTGTGGGGCTGACCCAGGTACATGGGGTCATCCAGCAGCGCCTGGTTGTCGGTGCCCACGTCCAGCGCGATGGGCAGGCAGCAGGCGGGGTGGATGCCCGCCCCCAGGGTATAGAGGGCGAGCTTGCCGATGGGAATGCCCATGCCCCCCACCCCCTGATCGCCGATGCCGAGGATCCCCTGGCTGTCGGTCACGACGATGATGCGCACCGCCTTGGCATCCATGTGGCGGGCGAGGGAGCCCATGTCATCGACGTTCTTCGGAGTGATGTAGAGGCCGCGCGGCTTCTGGAAGCGGTGGCTGAACTCCTGGCACGCCTTGCCCACGGTCGGGGTGTAGATGTAGGGAGTCATCTCCTCCACGTGGCGGGACAGGAGGGCGTAGAACAGGGTTTCGTTGCGATCCTGCAGGGCTCGCAGGTTCTGGTACTTCTCGATGTCGCTACAGGCGCTCAGGAAGGCCTCATAGACCCGCTCCAGCTGGGCTTCGAAGGTCTGCACCTGAGGCGGCAAGAGGCCGCCCAGCTCAAAATCGGCCCGTTCCTGTTCGGTGAAGGCGGTACCCTTGTTGAGGTTGCGATCGTTGAGCAGATTGGTGCCCGTCAGTGCAACGGGGCGAAAATCGTGACCCTGTGCATCTTTCCACAGCAGATATTGTCCGGTAGCCATAGTCATTCTCTTTGATTTACATGAAGTTGCCATCAGGCAGGAGAGCAAGACTCAGAATGCTGGGGATCATATGACGTTTGCCGATCCGGTTTTGTGAGCTTGGACAAACCCTGCGGCCAAAGGCGCCTTTGCCGGGGCAGCCGAAGGTTGCTCCCGCGCCCGCATTGGCGCAAGATCCCGACACGCCCCTGTGGGCATCCCTTTGCGAGCAACGGAGCACCATGACCCCTTCCTCTTCCCCCGCTTTTCTCGTCAGCGGCGTCATCCTCGCGGGCGGTCGCGCCACCCGCATGGGGGGCGATGACAAGGGCTGGGTGCCCCTCGCGGGCACTCCCCTGATCGAACACGTGCTGACCCGCCTGCGCCCCCAGGTGGACGAGGTGCTGATCAACGCCAACCGCAGCCAGGCTCGCTACCGGCAGCTTGCCCCCGTCATCGGGGACGCGCAGGCCGACTTCCAAGGGCCGCTGGCCGGCATGCTGGCGGGGCTGACGGCGGCCCGTCACGACTGGGTGCTGTTCGTCCCCTGTGACGGCCCCGCCCTGCCCCTTGATCTGATGACCCGCTTTCGCGCCGCCATCACCCCGGACACCGATCTGGTGGTGGCCCACGACGGGGAGCACCTCCAGCCCGTGGTCGCCCTGCTGCGCCGCGCCCTGCGCCCCTCCCTGAGCCAGGCGCTGGCGGACGGGGAGCGCAAGACCGGGGCCTGGTTTGCCCGCCACCGGATGGCGGTGGTGCCCTTTGCCGATCTGCCCGACGCCTTCGTCAACCTCAACAGCCCGGCCGAACTCGCCGCCTGGGAGGCGAGGCTGCGGGAAGGGGGCGCGCCATGAGCCCCCTGCCCCTGCTCGGCTTCGTCGCCTGGAGCGGCACCGGCAAGACCACCCTGCTGGAGCGCCTCATCCCGCGCCTGGTGGCGCGCGGTCTGCGCCTCGGGGTGCTCAAGCACACCCACCACGCCTTTGACATGGACCAGCCCGGCAAGGACAGCCACCGCCTGCGCCAGGCGGGCGCCACCCAGGTGATGGCGGCCTCCGACCGGCGCCACGCCCTGATCCGGGAGACCCCGGAGGGGGAGCCCCCCTTCGAGGCGCTGCTGGCCCGCTTCGATACGAGCGCCCTGGATCTGCTGTTGGTCGAGGGGTTCAAGCACAGGCGCTTTCCCAAGGTGGAGCTGTATCGCGCCGCCATCGGCCGGCCCCTGCTCTTCCCCGATGATCCTGACATCGTCGCCCTCGTGAGCGACGCTCCCCAGGCCACGACCCTGCCCCGATTCCCCTTCGAGGATCTGGAGGCCATCGCCGACTTCATCTGCGCCCGGTTGCCCCCGCACGCCCCCCGTCAGGCCCCGCCGCCTCTTCGCCTCTGCGCCCGGCTGCTGGCGGCCCTGCCCCCATCGGCAGAGCAGGGCGTTGTGCCCGGCTTGCTCAGTCAGGACGAGGCGGGCACCCTGCTGGTGCGCCCGGTGGATGGGGGCCACGACGGTGCCAACTGCCGCATCGAACGGGCGCCGGGTAGCGCGGCCCTTCCCCCCGGCGAGCGGGTCATGGTGCGCCTGCCGACAGGTGCGCCCCCATGAACCGGAGAAACGACGCAGGTCAAGGCGAATGCCGTCCCCCTTGCTATCCTCACAACCCTGACCCGAGATAAGAGAACGCCCTTGCGCCTCAATGCCCCGCTCTCCCGCTTCGATCTGCTCATCTATGGCCGCTACCGCCTGGTCCACGGCCTGCGCATCGCCCTGGCCTTCACCCTCACCTTCCTGCTGACCCGGGAGCTCAAGCTGCCGGAGAGCACCTGGCCCCTCATCACCCTGGTGGTGGTGATGGGCCCCATCTCGTTCTGGGGCAACGTGCTGTCGCGCGCCCTGCAACGGGTGGTGGGCACCGTCTTTGGCGCCGCCTGCGGGGTGGTGGCCCTCTATCTGGAGCTCTACTCCCTGCCCCTGATGCTGGCCTGGTGCTGCGCCATCATGTTCCTGTGCGGCTACCTGGCGCTCGGCAAGCGCCCCTATGTGGGGCTGCTCATCGGCATCACCCTGGGGGTCATCGTCGGCGGGGTGCCCGGGGACATCGAGACCGCGCTCTGGCGCAGCGGCGACGTCATCCTGGGATCGGTGCTGGCACTGCTGTTTTGCAGCATCTACCCCCAGCGGGCCTATACCCACTGGCGTCTGCAGATGCACGACACCCTGCAGCAGGCCGGGCGGCTCTACCACACCCACCTCTCCCCCAACGTGCTGGAGCGCCCCAAGCTCACCCGAAGCCATGCCCGCCTGCTCGCCAAAATAGTCAGCCTGCGCCCCCTGCTGGCCCCGGCGGTCAAGGAGACCCGCCTTGGCAGCCCGCTGTTCGAGGCGACCCAGACCACCCTTCGCAACAGCGTCTGCACCCTGGAGATGCTGGCCAACACCTACTGGCGGGATCGCCAGAGCCACTTCCTGATGCAGAGCCACCCGGGGCTTCGCGCCTGCCAGCAGGCGACGGAGTCGGTGCTCACCGAACTCGCCCTCATGCTCAAGAGCGGTGATACCACGGCGGCCGACCAGGCCATCGGCCGCCTGCAAGAGGCCGCCGCCCGGCTCGATGGGGACGCAAGCCAGGCGCCAGGCCAGGGACACGACCCCACCCTTGGCGGCTACCTCTGGCTCAATCTCCATCTCATCGAGCAGCTCGCCCACCTCCATCGCCTGCTGGGGCTGGTGCTGCAACCCTATGCCAAGCCCTCGGCCCGCCCCTGATCGCGCCGCCTGCAACCGCCCACAAAAAAGCCCCGCCGATGCGGGGCTTGTTTGTCTCGGGCTCGCGCCTTAGCTTGCACGAGCCAGGGGCTGCTCCGGAGTGAGGTAGAGGGAGAAGTCCTCTATCCCCGCCTTCAGGGCGGCAAAGCAGTCGGGGTCGATGGCCGTGCCCAGGTTTTCCGCCATCATCTCCAGGGCCCGCGGCACCGGGATGGCATCCCGATAGGGGCGCTTGGCGGTGATGGCATCGAAGATGTCTGCGGTGGTGATGATGCGCGTCTCCAGGGTGATCGCCTCCCCCTTGAGCCCCTTGGGGTAGCCCTTGCCATCGAGTCGCTCATGGTGGGCACCAGCCACTAGGGCCAGCTCCTCGAAGGCGCCGATGCGGCTCAGGATCTCCTCGGTGTAGGCGGCATGCATCTGCACCGCCGCCCATTCCTGCTCGTCAAGCTTGCCCGGCTTGTCGAGGATGGCGTTGCTCACCCCGAGCTTGCCCACGTCGTGGAGCAGGGCACCCCGCTTGAGCCAGCGTCGCCGCGCCTCGGACAGCCCCATCTGGGCGGCGAGGATGTCGGTATAGAGCGCCACCCTGCCGCTGTGCCCCGCGGTATAGGGGCTCTTGGAGTCCACCACCTGGCCGAAGGCCGCCGCTATCTCGTCCAGATAATCCTCATCCAGCGCCACCTCCCCCTGCCCCGCCGGGTGGGCGAAGACCCGCTCCGCCAACGCGGGATCCGCCAGCCCTTGCCAGAAGGCGTCGTCGGCCAGCGCCTCGAAGGCCCTGACCAGGGCGGGATCAAACCAGTTGCCGCTGCGCTCGCGCAGCTCCCTCATCGCCGCGTCCGGCCCGGCGGCGGCGTGAAACACGTCCACCACCTGACAGAGCAGGGCGATGCGGGAGAAGAGCGGGATGGCCTCCCCCGCCAGTTGTTGCGGCCGCCCTTTGCCGCTCCAGTGCTCATCCAGGGAGAGGATCCCCTGGGCCACCTCGTCGCTGAAACGCAACTGGCGGGCGATGTCCGCCCCCCGGTGGCAGCGGGTCAGGATCAGCTCGTTGGCTATCTGATCCCCGTTGCGAAAGATGTGGAACAGGCTGCGAAAACGGCCCAGCAGATCCGCCTGCAAGCCGGTGTGGCCCAGCACGAAGTTGACCACCTCGGAGAGGGAGCCATCCACCAGCTTGAAGTCGCGCTTGAAGTGAAGATCGTCGGTGAGATAGAGCTCGCAGATGCGGGCGGCATTGCTGCTGCACCCCAGATCCTTGAGCAACAGGGTGTAGTAGAGGTCGTGGCGCTGCCGGGCATCCAGTCCCAGTTGCTCCCCCAGACGAGAGCCTATCCAGCAGCAGCGGATGCAGTGGCCTCTCGGCTGCCCTTCCGTCATGTCCAGGGCATGGCTGAGAGAACCAATCAGCTCTGCCAAACGCAATCCATTTACCGTCATAGCCCACTCCCTCTACATCGGGGCGTACTTGCCCGCAGGCATGTATAGCATTTGTCGGGAGTAAAGGATCAGGGGCGCGACAAATTATACCTGCCCCGCTCCCCGACTTGCCGCCGCATCGCGCTGCTCGCGGCTCAGGGTCGAGACCAGTCTGTCGTCCAGATAGAGATCCAGTCGCTCCCCGCGCATCTCTCCCCGCATCAGGCTGCGCTGACCGTCGATGTAGTGGATCTCCATCTGGGCGGTGCGCTCGTCCGGGTAGCTCACCTGCACCTCGCGCACCCCTTGAGGCAGCAGGGCCAGCGGCACCTGGTTGAGGGCGGGATCCAGGTGCTGGTTCACCTTGATGATCGCATCGCTCTTCTGATCCACCAGGGCGGGCGCCTTGCCGGTGATGGGGTTCTTGCCGGACCAGAATTCGATGGTGTTGAACACGAAGAGATCCGCCGTGGCCGCCAGGCCATAGACGGGGGAGAGCAGCACGAAGACGCCGGCACGGCCGTAGCGGTTGTCCACCACGCTGAGGTTGCCCTTGGTCACCATGGAAGAGAGGCCCATCTGACCCATGCAACCACCGAGCCCCAGGCTCGCCCCCATTCCCAGCAGCAGGGCCAGTGCCCTGCCTCTCTGTCGTACTGCCATTGTTGTCTACCTGCTCAATAAAAAGGAGGCGGCAGCCTAAACAAGGGGGCCGGGCGGCACAATGACGAAGGGGGGCATCATACAGCCAGGGTTCAGCCTGGCCGTCCGATCGCTCACTCTGTTGGCAATCTTGCGGTCAGCCCCTCAGATGGAGAGGGCCGACACCGTCTGGGAGACCCTGTCCGCCTCCTGGTGGATCTCGCTCATCAGCTTGTCCACTCCGGCGATCTGCTGCTTGCCGAGTTCGGCGCTGCCCGCCACCCCGGCCATGTCGTCGGTCACCCTGGCGGTCAGCTCGCGGTTCTTCTGCACCACCCTGGCGATCTCGTCGGTAGAGAGCGACGTGCGGGCGGCCAGCTGGCGCACCTCGTCCGCCACCACCGCAAACCCGCGCCCCTGCTCACCCGCCCGCGCCGCCTCGATGGCGGCGTTCAGGGCCAGCAGATTGGTCTGATCGGCGATGGCGCTGATGGTCGAGACGATGGCCTCGATGCTTCTGGACTGCTCGTTGAGTTGGCCGATGAGGGCGATGGCCTCATCCACCTGGGAGGCGATGAGGGAAGAGGTCTGCACCACGGCGCGCAGCAAGCCCGCCCCCTCCTCTGCGCTGTGCAGGGTCTCCTGGGCGGTGCTGTGGGCCAGGCGGGCGGCCTCCCGGGTGGCGTGGTTCTGCTCGATGCGCGCGGTGATGTCGCTGGCGAACTTCACCACCCGCACCACCTTGCCGCTGCCATCCCGGATGGGGTTGTAGGTCGCCTCCAGCCAGACGGCCTGCCCCCGGCTGTCGTGGCGCATGAAGAGGCCGGATTTGAACTGGCCCCGGGCCAGCTCCTCCCAGAAACGGGGCTGCTCGCGCAGGAAGGTTTCGTCACAGAAGATCCTGTGGTGCCTGCCCGCGATCTCCCCCAGGGTGTAACCCATGACGCTCAGGAAGTTGGCATTGGCATGGATAATGTCGCCGTTCGGGGTGAACTCGATCATGGCCCGGGAGCGGTCCAACGCCTCGGTCAGCGCCTCGAGCCGCCCAAGCCGCTGGTGCTGTTCGGTGACGTCGCTGGCAATCTTGAGTACCCGGGTCACCCGGCCCTGGTGCTTCACCGGGAAATAGGTCGCCTCCAGCCAGCGCGTCTCCCCCTGCCGGTTCACGCGCTCGAAGGTGCCTGACTGCACCTCCCCCTGAGCGAGACGCCGCCAGAACTGGCGATAGTCACCGGACTCCCCCCAGGCCCTCGGACAGAGCTGGCTGTGGGGCTGCCCAATCAGTTCGGCGGCCCCATATCCCATCAGGGCCAGGAAAGGGGTGCTCGCCTCCTGGATGATCCCCTCCGGGCTGAAGATGACGGTGGCGGCGCCCGCCTTGATCGCCTCTATGATGCCCTGCTCCTCGTCGAGCCGGGTCTGGTATGCCTGCAACTGCGCTTTGAGCTTCTGATTGAACATGACACTTCTTCCTCGTTGACCATCCCCATGGGCACCACGGCCTCACCCACAGAGGGTATCGGCACCGCCAGCGCCGACATAAGTGGTCGGACGACTGAAACGAATGGGGCGCTCAGTGTATAGAAAAGCGGCGATGCCGCCAAGGGCTCCCAATACGCAGCCCAGGTCAAAGAGGATCAGCCCGGCGGTGAAAAAGGCGGCTAACGAGCGGGAACGCACTCGAGGCAGGCGGGATTGCCGGCAAAGCCGAACCGTTCGTAGATAGCGCGCCCATCACTGCTGGCATGGAGCCACAGCTTGCCCAGTTGCTGCTCGCGGGCATACGCCACCATGGCCACCAGCAGGGCGTTCGCCATTCCCCGTCTGCGCCAGGCCGGCCGGGTGTAGATGTTGAGCAGGTACCCTTCCCGCCCCGCCAGATTGCCCGGGTAGGGCGGGCGCACGAAGAGTGCCAGGGTGGCGCACGCCACCACCTCGCCCTCCTCCTCCACCACCCAGCTACGGGCGCTGCCCTCTTCCTGCGCCTGAATGAAGTAGGCCTGCGTCGCCTCCCTGAGGACCGGATCCTCATCGGGCCGGGCAAGTTCCCCCACCTCGCAAAAGAGCGCCATGCGCAGTGTCGTCAGGGCAGGAATATCGGCCGCCAGGGCCTCGCGTACCTTCATCTCTTCTCCTTTACATTCCTTTCCCGCCCGTCAGTCAGGCAGGGCTCGTGTGCGGCCACCTTACGCCGGAGGCGAGCGACGGGCAAGGCGCCAGCTGTCGAGCCCCAGGGGGCCCGCCCCCCACACGGCCAGGGTCAGCAGCATCCCGCCCCACAACTGGTGATCGTGAAAGCCCCCCGCCCAGAGGGCCGGGTAGGAGATGACCGCCATGGCGTTGAAGCCAAACAGCAGCAAGGCGACCGGACGGGTGAAGAGGCCCGCCAGCAGGAAGAGGGGCAGCAACAGCTCGGTCGCCGTGCCCGCATAGGCCGCCCACTGCCAGGGCAGCAGGGGCACCTGATATTCGAACTCGAACAGATAGAGGGTGCTGTCCCAGGCCGTGAACTTGAGCCAGCCGGATCGCAGAAAAATGGTGGCGACCCAGAGCCTGGCAAGCAGCAACAGGCCACCGCTGCACCAGGGCAAGATGCGTTCAACAAGGGGGCCAAGGGGCCTGGCAAGGGTTTGCGTTGTCATGGGGCAAGCTCCAGATCGACCAGCAGGTCGAGGGTGATGAGGGGGGCCAGGTGTTCGGCCATGGCGGGATCCTGAGCCAGCAGGCTGGCCAACGGCCTGCCCTGCAGGCAACCTTGCAGCAGACGCCAGGCGGCGGCATCCAGGGGAATGGGGTCGACCCGGTGTCCGGGGCGTTTCTTGAGTGCCAGGGAGCAGACTGCATCCAGCTCCCTGACCGTCTCACCGCCGTGCAGGGCCATCTGCCAGAGCGCCAGCACCGGATGGGGGCTCTCCAGGAGTTGCAGATCGCAGGCAGGATGCAGCACCAGCCGCTCCCAGTGCTCAGGGGTCATGGCGGCAAGCCGCTCGGCAGGCCAGCGCCGCGTCTCTGGCGCAAGCAGCGAGACCCGCTCCAGCCCCCACTCGAAGCGGGCCAGATCCCCGAGCCAGGGCAACGCGGCCGTGGTGGGCAAGCGTACCAGCCAGTCGCCAAAGCCCCCCCCGTAGTCCATGACGCTCCCCTCCTCCAGAGGTGCCGCCAGCACGAACCCTCGTGCCGCCGCCTCAAAGAAGGTCTCGCCAACCATGGCGCGTACCGCGGGGTAGCTGCTGGCGAGCACCTCAGTGAGGCCGAGGATGAAGTTGTTGCGATAGATCTGCAACAGGGCGTCGGGGGCAAAGCGTCCCGGCTGGATGTGCCCGAGGATGGCATCATCCTGGCCGAGCAGACCGCTCGCAAAAGCGCGTTGCAGGGAAGCAAGCTCAGACATGGGCGGCCTCCCCGAGCAGCCCGCTCACAAAAGTACCTTGCGGGGAAACAAGCTCAGACATGGGCGGCCTCCCTGGATGTTTGCTGCGCCGCGCTCAGGATCTCGCTGGCACGCTGCGCCTCTCCCAGCAGCACCGGCAGCGGGGGGATCGCCAGATCCCATTCAATCAGGGTGGGGATGGCGCGCTGCTGGCAGACCTGCTCGTAGAGCGCCCAGACGGGCTCGGCCACGGGGGTGCTGTGGGTGTCGATATAGAGGGGCCCCTGAGGCAGGTGCTTCTCGGTAAAACCGGCCAGGTGAATTTCGCCGACCGTGTCGAGGTCGATAGTCGCCAGATAGTCGTCCACCTCCAGGCCGTGATTGACTGCGCTCACATGGAGGTTGTTGAGATCGAGCAGGACGCCGCAACCGCTGCGCCCAGCCAGCTCGGCCAGAAACTCGGCCTCCCCCATCTCCCCCGCCAGTTGCAGGTAGGAGGAGGGATTCTCGATGAGCAGTTGTCTGCCCAGTGTCTGCTGCACCCGATCTATCTTGTCGCTCATGTGCAAAAGAGCGGCCCGGGTGTAGGGCATGGGCAGCAGATCGTTGAAATAGCGCCCGCCGATGCTGCCCCAGCTCAGGTGCTCCGACACCCGCACCGGCGAGATGGCCGCCACCAGGGCTGCCAGCTGGCGCAGGTGCCCGGCATCGAGAGGATCGGCGGAGCCCAGCGACATGCCGACTCCGTGAAGGCTCACGGGGTAGTGCCTCGCAAGCTCCGCCAGTACCTCGAAGCCCTGGCTGTGGCGCTCGAAGTAGTTTTCGCTGTGTACCTCAAGCCAGCCCACTCGGGGCAGGGTGTGGCGGATCTCGTCGTAGTGCGGGGGGCGTAAACCGATACCGATCAAGGGGTTCATGGCTGGGCTCTCAATAGATAGGGCCATGATGTGGCGGGCGCCACACCATGGCATGCGGCTTACTTGGGTTGCAGGGACCCGCCAGCGAGCTTCTCGCACAGCCCCTTGGGCACCACCACGAAGGCATCCCCCTGGGCATCCATCTTGGCGGTGCCGGCGCAGGATCCGCCCTTGGTGGCGCAGTCGTTCTTGCCCGCCTTGACCACGCCGTAGCACTTCTCCTTGTCATCCGCAGCCATGGCCGGCGCGGCGATGAACTGGGCACCCAGGGCCAGCAGACCCGTCATGGCAGAGGCGATGGCAGTACTTTTTTTCACGTTCATGTCTCTATTCCTTGTTGTCGAGAGTGATGTCTCCGGCGCATCTCATCCGGCTACGTTCAATAGAACCGGACGAGGGGGGAAAAGATTTCCCAAAAAACGGCATCAACTCGCTATTAACAAACAAGAAAGCGGTAACCATCTGATTTAAAGGCATAAAATACGATAAAAAAAACAGGGCGACGAGTGCCTCCCCCACGGTGCTCATGGCCGTTGACCCCGTCACTCGCCGTCCACCCCTTGTCTGCTTTGCACCCGAGGGGCCTATAGTGTCTTGAGTCCTTCCACCCAAAGGTGTCCCATGAACGCTCCCCGTCCCTCCAGATGCACCTTGTCGCTGCCCATCTTCATCCCTGGTCTGCTCTTCATCCTGGCGCTGCTGGCCATCTGCTCCCTGGCCCCGGAGGCCGCCGCCCGCTTCTTCGGCAGCGGCCAGAGCTGGATAGCCCAGCACTTCAGCTGGTTCTATGTGCTGGTGGTCGGCATGTTCCTGATCCTGCTGCTGGTGATCGCCTTCAGCCACTTTGGCAACATTCGCCTTGGGCCGGACGATGCCCGCCCGGAGTTCAGCTTCACCTCCTGGCTCGCCATGCTGTTTGCCGCCGGCATGGGGATAGGGCTCATGTATTTCGGGGTGGGCGAGCCCATGAGTCACTTCGTCTCCCCGCCCCAGGCGACGCCCCTGACCCAGGTGGCCGCCCGCGAGGCCATGGTCACCACCTTCTTCCACTGGGGCTTTCACGCCTGGGCCATCTACGCCATCGTCGGCCTGGTGCTGGCCTACTTCGGCTTTCGCTACAACCTCCCCCTGACCATCCGCTCCGGCCTCTATCCCATCTTCAAGGAGAAGATCCACGGGCCGCTCGGCCACGCGGTGGACGTCTTCGCCCTGGTGGGCACCATCTTCGGCATCGCTACCACCCTGGGCTATGGCGTGATGCAACTCTCGGCGGGGATCACCCGCCTCACCGGCATGGACACCTCAGGGGAGCTGTTTCGCTTCGGCCTCATCGGGGTCGTTATCACCCTCGCCGGCATCTCGGCGGTCACCGGTCTCGACAAGGGGGTGAAGCGCCTCTCCGAGCTCAACCTCTTTCTCGCCATCGTGCTCCTGCTGTTCGTGCTGGTGGCCGGCCCCACCCAGTACCTGCTGGGAGCCCTCTCGGAGAACATTGGCAACTATGTCTCCTCTTTAAGCCAGCTCACCTTCCGCACCTTCACCTACAGCGAGACCCGCCAGGCGGGCTGGTTCGGCAACTGGACCCTGCTATACTGGGCCTGGTGGATCTCCTGGTCCCCCTTCGTCGGCCTCTTCATCGCCCGCATCTCCCGCGGACGCACCCTGCGCGAATTCATCCTCGGCGTCCTGTTCGTACCCACCGCCTTCAACCTGCTCTGGATGACGGTGTTCGGCAACGCCGCCATCTGGGCCAGCCAGCATGAGGGGGGCACAAGCCTCATCGACTCGGTCGGCAACATCGACACCCTGCTGTTCAACTTCTTTGACCTCTTGCCGGGAGCGGACATCACCTCGGCCCTCGCGGTGATCCTCATCAGCGTCTTCTTCGTCACCTCCGCCGACTCGGGAGCCTTCGTCATCGACAACATCGCCACCCAGGGCAAGGAGGGCTCACCGGTCTGGCAGCGCCTGTTCTGGGCTCTGCTGCTCGGGGTCACCGCGGGTACCCTGATGAGCACAGGGGGGCTGGCGGCGCTCCAGTCCATGACCCTCATCGCCGCCCTGCCGTTTGCCTTCATCATGGTGCTGCTCTGCCTCGGACTCTGCCGCGGCCTTGTCGCAGACAAGGAGCACTCGGCCAGGCGCCTCTCCCCCGCCACTGACTTCTGGAACGGCAAGCAGTGGCGCACCCGGATGGATCACCTGCTGCGCCCCTCCACCGAGCAGGAAGCCCGCGCCTTTGTGGACAAGGTCGCCCTGCCCGCCCTGACGGCCCTGAGTCAGGAGTTCGCTGCCCGGGGCATCACCAGCCGGGTCGAAGAGGATGGGCCGGATCAGTGCCATCTGCTGGTACCCCAGCAGGGTCGCCGGGACTTCTGCTACGGGGTGCGCATCGAGGCCCGCCCCGCACCCGCCTTCAACCCCCTGGAGGCGGCCCACAACCACGATCCCGAGGCCCGCATCTTCGAGCCCATCACCTATTTTGCCGATGGCCGTGCCGGTTACGACATCCAGTACCTGACCCGGGACGAGCTGAGTGCCGACGTCTTGCGCCAGTACGAGCGCTATCTGGTGCTGAGCCAGGACGAGGGGCAGGATCTGCTGAGCAGCGCCCCCGAACATACCCAGCCAACCCAGGGAGAGTGATGACCAGGCAGGGATCAAGTCAGCTCCCCGCCCGGAGCTTATGGCCGGGCACACTGGCGGCGAGGGCTGCCCCCACCCCCCATCACAACAGAGAAAGGGGCCCCAGGGCCCCTTTCTCGTCAACTGCCTCAACCAGCGTTGGTGTCAGAGCCTCAACCGGCTCAGGCGGTTTTCACGCACTTCTGGATAAAGCTGTTCTTGGCCGCCCCGGCGAGCTTCTTGTCCGCCGCCGCCTTCTCGCACTGGGTCGCCTTGTCGGCGGCCCCGTCCGTCTTCACGCACTTTTGCACGAAGCTGTTCTTGGCAGCCCCGGCCAGCTTCTTGTCGGCGGCCGCTTTCTCACACTGACTCGCCTTGGCACTGGCGGAGGCATCCTTGACGCACTTGCCCACAAAGCTGGTCTTGGCGGCGCCCGCCAGCTTCTTCACAGCCGCCTGGGCCTCGCACTCTTGCTGCGCGCCAGAGGTCGCGCTCTGGGCGACCCCCATTCCCATGCCCATGACCGTCACACACAGACTCAACACCATCAGGATCCGCTTCATATGTCACACTCCCATCGTTCTATCCATTGTGGTTAGCCCCCACTCACGCGGGCCAAACGAGGCACCCTCGCCTCGCTGCACTATAGTCCCCCTCCCCCGTGACAACAAAATGCCCCTTCCTTGCCGACAATCCCCTCCCAGTCCCTCCCTCCGGCCACCCGGCGCCTTCGCTCAATTGTTGAGCTGGCGCAAAAATCCAGTCATTCCCTGCGGTTGCGTCAACTTTTGACTGGTTTGCGTATGAGGCTTGAGGATATGCTGGCCATTCGGCGCCTACTGCACCATTCGGGCCCCGCCCGCTGGTCGATGGAGCGCATTGGAAGCTGTAATCCAGAAGCAGCTCTGTAGGCTGGTTTCATGGGGAAAACCTTGAAAAGGGTATTCGCCATAATTGACTATGCCAGAATATGCGTGATGAGTATTTATATTAGTTATAGTTTAATTACATGGAGAAATATAAGGTATGCTCACATTTAAAACACAGTTCCCTATAAGCAATGAAAAAAGTACTAACGATGTTATTGAAGCCGGGCGCGTTTGGTTAGCGAAGAGCCCGCACTCGACATTAGCTGAGCTAATGGAAAATAGATTAAAAATAGACAATGACTTCACTCTTGAATCCATTAATGAATCCATAACGTTTAACATATTAAAAAATGATTATGATTTAGGTGCATTTCGTCATGAAAACCTAGATTTAAATGGCGTTAGATGGGTTACAGAAGTCGTTAGCTTCAAAGAGCAGGATAACTTCTGGATCTCAGTTCAACTTAGTGTCGACTCTGAATTACCAGTTGAAAGAGTTGACCAAGGGAAAAGGCCCCACATATTAAAAGTAATAATGAGAGATATTGGTGGGGGTGTTGATGGAAAGCTAAAAGTTTTGGATGCCCCACATTATTTAAGTGAGGGTGATATTAGTTTGGCCGCCGATTTAATTACGGCTAATGCCAATTGTAGTATGCCCATAGTTTATGTTAGTGCAAATAATAACAATTTACCCCATGTAGATCCTGTTCAATTATCACAATGGCTATCAGGCATGGCTCATGTTGTAGTTGAACCAACCAGAGCTTTTTCCTTTGAATTAATGGATGAGGTATACAATGAAAATGCCTATGGTGGTGCGGTTGCAATATACTGGCCAGATGGAATTGGGAAATGGTCGTTCTTGCCCAATGGAAATTATTCCGATCCTCGTGAGATGCAAATATCAATCGCAAGAAAAATAAGAAGCTCTTTATTATCACAAAGAACCAAGAGTGAATGTCGCTGGGGTTTCGTTCAAGAACAAAAATCAAGAGTAGAACTTAAGGCGCTAATGGCTTCAGGTTCAAAAGAAGTTGAAGATTTCATCAAGCTATTTGAACTAGAAATAAAGTCAAAGGATGATGAGATACAATTATTAGAGGCGGAAATAAATAGACTGAAATATAGCAAAAGAACAATAAATGAATCCAGTATTGATGCTCCAGGTTGTATCGTGATAAATAGTAGCGAAAGTGAAATCTATCAAGCTGAGAAGATTGGAATAATTATTGAAGCCTTAGAACTTTACAGAGACTCTTGCGGTTCTCATGAGAGAAGGCAGATTATTATCTCCGATATATTAAGTCTTAACAACCGTAGTGATGAAAAAGACTCTCTTCTAGCACACATGAAAGAAATATTGCGAAACTATACATCCATGAATGCAAATATAAAAAAAGCACTTGAGAAAATTGGCTTTGATGTTGCTGAAGATGGAAAACATTATAAACTTATATTCCGGAATGAAACACGACTTCCTTTCATATTATCTAAAACAGGAAGTGATCATCGAGGTGGATTAAATTCATTCTCAGATCTAAGAAAACTATTTTTCTAACCTAGGACCCCCACCTTTTTCAGCCAGCCGTTACCTGGCTGGCTATATCTCTCATCACACACTGATCTTCCAGGAACCCGATAAATACCTTGTACATGAGTGAAATTTACCCAGTGGGGTCGCGTGTTCAGACATGGCAAGGCCTGACACCAAACAAATGCCAAGGGAGTAAAACGGGATCTATCGAATTAACAAGGTGGCTGATGGCATCGTCGCTGACCACAGTGCTGGGCGAATTGCTGGCAAAAAGGTGGGAGCCCCAATTTGGAAGTCCAAAAACCATCCCGCCCGGGATGGTTTTTTATTGGATGGCTTGAAAGGCAGGGACCTTCTTACCACCGTCCCTGGGGTGGCTGCTGGTTGCGCGACTCCACCATGGCAATGAGGATGGCCATCAGGCTCGATATCAGCATCAGCACCATGGCGATGGGCAATGAGAACAGGGCGTAATAAGTGCGCCCGATTTCTGCCAGGACGGTGTCTGCAGACACCATAAAAGGCAGCGGCAACAGTAATATCAGGGCGAAGTAAAAGGTGATCCTAGCGATCATCAGGGGGGTTTTGAGGGACTGGGTCACTATTTTTCGGTACGGCCACATGATGGTCTGCTCCCTGCACTGTGGTGTTGTTGTTGTCGATAGGCCGCGCCGTCGAGGCATCTGCGGCCCTGCTCGTCCATGAAGGGTGTCAAGCAGTCCCCTGATTAGCAGCCACGGCAGGCCGGGTCAACGGGCTCCGGGGGGCCGGAAATGACCCACAGACAGGGTTGTGCTGCCAGGGGCGAGAATAACAACGAGAGTGCAAATCAAATGTGCAAAAACGTCGAAGCAATCACTGTCGGCGCACTTTCTGCCAGCAGGTTGTGAGGTACAACCAAAACGGGGAGTTGCGCCGTGGGCTGAGCTGTGATGTCCCCTCCCAGGCAGAGCGGTGCCCTGCGTGCGGCTCGGGTTCCCCGGCCTGCATGGCTTGGCTCTTGCTACTCAATCTGGCTAGCCGATCTGGCTGCACGGCCTTGATGGTGCGCCTTGATTACGCACGCTATACACGCACTCTGGCTACGTCGAGCCTGTGTGACTGCGCTAGTCGATTGCAGGTCGATCGCCGGGCTGCTGCCCCCCCAGCAGCGTGGTGCCGTAGGAGTTGTCCACCGTGCAGCGCCACTGCCCGCCGGGCTCTTTGCGAAACACATAGGTAGCGCGGCGGGTCTCGTCGATCCACCCCTCCCCGACCGGGTATCGCAGCCGGGTCTCCATGATCACCAGGGCATTGTCTGCCCCCTCGATCACCTCCATGGCCCCCTGGGTCACCTCAAGCTGACCGTCAAAGTAATCGGAGATGGCAGTGAAGGCGCGGCGGATGGCGGGAATGCCACGCACCACCATGCCGGGTTTGACCACCAGGGCGGCGTCCTCGGCATAGAAGGTCATCAGGGCGTCGAAGTCGCGCCGGGAGATGGCGGCGTCACAGGTCTCGATCAGGGTACGAAGGGGATGCGGGCTCATGCCGTGCTCCTTGTTTCAGGGGTATAGGGCGGGTTCCCCGCCCTATACCGGACATCAATACCGGACATAAAAAAATCCCCCGCTCTCGTGAAAAAGCGGGGGATCGTCAGCGTCTCATGACGGCTTAACCGAGCAGGAAGGCCTTGAGGCGGCCAAAGTCGGCGGGCAGATCGTGGGACAGGAGCGGCAGCGCGGCGTGCTTGGCGAGCGGGCCCGGCAGCGGCACATCCAGCCCCAGGATCTCGTCCACCGACTCCTTGAACTTGGCAGGATGGGCGGTGCAGAGGAACACCCCGACCTCGTCTTGCCCAAGCTGCTCGTTCAGCAGATCCCAGGCAATCGCCCCGTGGGGCTCGCACAGGTAATCCAGCTGATGCAGGCGTTTGAGCGCATCGCGGGTCTGGGCATCATCACGCATCCCTGAGCCCAAGGTTTCCAGCGCCCAGCCCTTGCGACGGCACAGCTCTTCCACCCGTGGCCAGTTGTTGGGGCGGCTGACATCCATGGCGTTCGACAGGGTTGCCACTGTCTGGTGCGGCTCCCACAGACCGGTTTTGAGATAACGCGGCACGGTATCGTTGGCGTTGGTGGCGGCGATAAAGCGCTTCACCGGCAGCCCCAGCGCCTTGGCAATCAAGCCTGCGGTGAGGTTGCCAAAGTTGCCGGACGGCACGCTGATGACCGCCTTGGCGCGATCGGCTTTCGGCAACTGGGCCACGGCTTCGAAGTAGTAGCAAACCTGGGCCAGCAGGCGGCTGATGTTGATGGAGTTGGCGGAGTTGAGGCCGATGGCGGTCTTGAGCCCTTCATCGTCGAAGGCATCTTTGACCAGCGCCTGGCAGGCATCGAAGTCACCGTCGATGGCGAGGGTGCGGATGTTGCCGCCGAGGGTGCAGAAAAGCGCCTCCTGCAAGGGGCTTATCTTGCCCTTGGGGTAGAGGATCACCACTTCAATCCCCTCCAGGCCGTAGAAGGCGTGGGCCACGGCGGCGCCGGTGTCGCCCGAGGTGGCGGTGAGGATGGTGATCTTGTCATTGGTTCTGAACGCAGCCAGACACTGGGCCATGAAGCGGCCGCCGAAATCCTTGAACGCCAGGGTCGGGCCGTGGAACAGCTCCAGGGCATAGGTGCCATCTTTGAGCTTCACCAGGGGCGCCGGGAAGGTGAAAGCGGCGTCGATAAGCTCGCTCACCTTGGCAGCCGGTACTTCGTCACCCAGCAGGTGGCTCAGGATGCGGGCCGAGCGCTCGGCCAGCGGCAGATCCAGCAGGGCATCCACGTCGGCCAGCGGCTCCAGGGTCTCTGGGAAGAACAGCCCCTGCTCGCGGCCCAGACCCTGACGCACCGCCTGCGCGAAGCTCACCTGTTCACTCTTGTCCTTGATGTTGTAAAGATTCATAGCTCGCTTCCTGTTACCCGTGCCCCGGCCATGTCCAGTTTGCAGACCCGAGCAAATCCATCTTCATTGCGCACGAAGTGCGCTTCCATCCACTCTTTCATCCGTTCGGCCTGGGCCAGATCCTTCATCACCACGAACACGGTGGGACCGGACCCCGAGATGCCGGTGGCCAGCGCCCCGTTCTGGGCCCCCTGGGCCCTCACCTCGTTGAAACCTTCAATCAGGGCCGCGCGATAAGGCTCGGCGATTACGTCTTTCAGGACGCTGGCGGCCAGCCCTTCCTGGCGGCTGTAGCTGGCATGCACGAAGGCGGCCAGCCGGCGGCCATAGGTGAGGCAGTCCTGGCGGCGATACTGGGCCGGCAGGATGGCGCGGGCGGCGGCGGTGGAGACCACGGTGCCCGGGTAGCAGACCACCCAGTACCACTCGTCAAACACCGGGATGCCCTGGCTGATGACGCCCCCCTCCTCCAGCACCAGCTGCATGCCGCCCAGATAACAGGGCGCCACGTTGTCGTAATGGACGGAGCCGGAGATCTTGCCCTCCATCTCCCCCATCAACAGCAGCAGGTCGTGTTCATTCAGGGGCGCGCCGTGGAAGGCGTTGAGCCCTTCCAGCGCCGCCACCACGCTGCAGGCGCTCGATCCCAGGCCCGAGCCCACCGGCAGGTTCTTCTCCAGCACCATTTCCAGCGGCTTGAGACCAAGGCCGCGCTTCTCCAGCGCCTCGCCATAGGCGACCCAGCAGTCGTGGAGGATGTTCTTTTTCGGGTCGTCCGGCAACTTGTGGGCGTAACGGCCCACGGAAGAGAGAGCGAAAGGCACCTCTGCCGATTTGACCTGGACGCGGTCACCCAGCAGGGAGCCATCCACGGGGGCGAGCGCCGCCCCCAGGACGTCAAAGCCCACGCTCAGGTTGGCGCTGGAGGCCGGGGCATAGGCCACCACGCTGCCGCCGATTTCTACATTCGGGTTCATCTCTGAACTCATGTTACAGCTCCTGCTTCCAGTTCTGGGTGCGCAGCACGTCGGCAAAGACGCCCGCCGCAGTCACTTCGGTCCCTGCGCCATAGCCGCGCAGCACCAGGGGGATGGGCTGGTAATAGGTGGAGAAGAAGGCGAGCGCGTTCTCCCCGTCTTTTACCTTGAACAGGGGCTCGTCGCCACCCACCGCCTTGATGGCCACCTTGCACTTGCCACCCTCGATGGAGCCGACGTAACGCAGCACCTTGCCTTCACGCTGGGCCGCCGCGAACTGGTCGCGGAACCAGCCGTCGGCCTCGGGCAGGCGGGCCATGAAGGCTTCCACGTCGCCGCTCACGTCAAAGCCCGGCGGCAGTGCCTGCTCCACCTCCACATCGGAGAGCTCCAGCGCCATGCCGGCCTCGCGGGCCAGGATCAGGAGCTTGCGAGCCACGTCCATGCCGTTCAGGTCATCGCGGGGATCCGGCTCGGTGAAGCCGTTGCCGCGGGCGATCTGGGTAGCCTCGGAGAAGGCCATCCCCTCGTCCAGCTTGCCGAAGATGAAGGAGAGCGACCCGGACAGGATGCCGTCGAAGGCGCGCAGCTTGTCGCCGGCCTTGATGAGGTTTTGCAGGTTCTCGATGACCGGCAGGCCAGCGCCCACGTTGGTCTCGTACAGGAACTTGCGGCGGGTCTGGCGGGCGGTGCGACGCAGCGCCTTGTAGTAATCCAGCGACCCGGTGTTGGCCTTCTTGTTCGGGGTGACCACGTGGAAACCGGCCCCGAGGAAGTCGGCGTACTGGACGGCCACGGCTTCGCTCGAGGTGCAATCGACGATCACCGGGTTGATGAGGTGGCTCTCTTCCACCAGCTTCTTCACCGCCTCCAGGCTGAAACTGCCTTGTGCTTCCACCAGCTGTTCACGCCAGTTGGCGAGGGCCAGACCATCCTTGTTGACCGCCATCTGACGGCTGTTGGCGATACCTACTACTCGCAGGCCGGTGCCCTGCTCGGCCAGTACCGGCTGCTGGCGGGCAATCTGATCCACCAGGGCCGCACCGACGCCGCCCACCCCGACCACGAAGAGATCGATGAACTGCTGGCTGCCAAAGAAGTTCTGATGGCACGCCTTGATGGCTTCCGCCACCTTGCCGGAGCGCACGACCGCGGAGATGGAACGCTCGCTCGACCCTTGCGCGATGGCGACGATGTTGATGGAGGCCTGGGCCAGGGAGGTGAAGAAGCGCGCCGCCATCCCCTTGGAGGTACGCATGCCGTCGCCGATGAGGGAGATGATAGCCAGATCGGTCATGATCTCGAGCGGGTCCAGCAACTGGTTCTTGAACTCCAGCTCGAACTCGCGCTCCAGCACCTTGCGGGTCTTGTCGCTGTCGTAGCTGTGGATACAGAAGCTGACGCTGTACTCGGAGGACGACTGGGTGATCAGCACGATGCTGACCCCGGCGCGGGAGACGGCGGAGAAGATGCGGCCGGCCATGCCCACCATGCCCTTCATGCCGGGACCGGAGACGTTGAACATGCACATGCCGGAGAGATCCGAGATGGCCTTCACCTTCAGATCGTCATCCCCCTGATCGACCCCGATGAGGGTACCCGGACCCTGGGGGTTGAAGCTGTTCTTGATGAGGCAGGGGATGTGGAACTGGGCCACGGGGGCGATGGTCTTCGGGTGCAACACCTTGGCACCGAAGTAGGAGAGCTCCATCGCCTCTTTATAGGAGAGGGTTTTGAGCAGGTAGGCATCCGGTACCAGGCGCGGGTCGCAGTTGTAGCAGCCCTCCACGTCGGTCCAGATCTCGCAGCACTCGGCATCGACGCAGGCGGCCAAGACGGCGGCGGAATAGTCGGAGCCGTTGCGGCCCAGCAGCACGGTCTCGCCCTTGTCGCTGCCACCGGTGAAGCCCGGCATCAGGTAGAGACAATCAGAGCGCAGGCCCTTGGCAGCGAAGCGCACCCGGGAGGCTTCGATGTCCACATGGGCTTCGAGGTAGCCGCCATCGGTGACCAGCAACTGCTCGGGCACGATGAGATCCAGCTCGATGCCGCGCACCCGCAAGAGCTCGTGCATGAAGGCGATGGAGAGGTTCTCGCCACGGCTCAGGATGCGGGCCTGGACGTTGTCCGGGCACAGCCCCAGCAGACGAATGCCCTGCATCAGCCGCTCGACCTGATCCAGCTCGGCGGTGAGACGAGTCTGCAGCGCCTTGTCATCCAGCGCGGGATAGGCGGCCTTCAAGCCGGCCAGCAGACGGGAGAAGATACCGTTGATCTCGAACAGGGTACTGCTTGCATCCATGCCGCGACTGGTCTGCTCCACCAGGGCGACCAGGTGATTGGTCACCTTGGCCGGTGCCGACAGCACCAGGGCCACCTGGGATTGGCCATGGGTATTCACCGCGATATCGGCAACCCGCAAGAAACGCTCTGCGTCGGCCAGTGACGACCCGCCAAATTTCAACACTCTCATCGCTATCTCCCTGTATTCCCTGCAAATTGATCTGCTAATTGGTCTAAAAACAATCCAACAAAAAAGGCCCGTACTGGGTGGGTACGGGCCTTTTTCTGATTTCTGTGCTTGTTCGTCAGCGCATCAACCGGCCCCAGTGCCACCTGTGGTGGTACCGGTAATAATGGTGGTGGTGATGATGTTGGTGAATAGCTGCATGACGAACACTCTTGAACGAATCTGGTTGTTAGCAATACCGCGCCCGGCGAGGGGCTGTCAACCTAAACCTCCTTGCCAAACTTGCGGGCAAGGTCTTTGCAGAGCAGATGGAGCATATTGAGATCCCGCTGCGGCAGCATGGGCACCCGGTCCATCACCCATTGATGCAGTTTTTCATCCTGCGAAACTCCGAGTTCACCAAGCAATTCTGCTGTTTTTGATTTCAGCACGCGAACCTGCCCGGCACTCTCGAAATTTTCTGCTACGTCCTTCTCGTCGCTCACTTTCTGGTCATCGAGCAGCGGACTCAGCTCATAGGCATACAGCATGATCGCCTGACCCAGGTTCAGGGACGGGTATGAGACCTTGAGAGGCAGGTAGCTGATGAGATCCACCTGGGCGAGCTGTTCGTTGGAGAGTCCCGACTCCTCGCAGCCAAACACGATGGCCACCTTCTCGAGGGAGGGCTTGGCCCGGATCTGGTCGCGAATGTCCGCCGGGGTGAGGTAGTGCTGGTAGCGGCCGCGCTGCCGGGCGGTGGTGGCGACCACCAAATCCATGTCCGCCAGGGCCTCTTCCAGGGTGTCGAAGGCTTGCGCATCCGTCAGGATCTCCTGCGCCCCGTGGGCAACCCAGTTCGCCTCCTCCTCTTCGTGCACCCGGCTCCCCACCAGTCGCATGGCGTCGAAGCCCATGGTTTTCATGGCGCGAGCAGCAGCCCCCACGTTGGCGGCACGGGCTGGCGACACCAGCACAAAATAGAGTTTCATCGGGTTCTCTCCAGGATGAGGCCGACGCCGCGAACTGCGGCGAACCGTCGGCAAAACAGGGGCGCAATCTACCGTTTATCCCGAAATATTGCCACTTGAACAGATGTTTGGATGTTGCCATAGTGGCCTTGGACGCGAGTCCGCCGCCTCAGGGCACTGACGCCATGGGCCCGACAGTTCACAAGGAAGAGAGAGATGCAGCAGCCATTGGAGCAGGCGGTCGCCGAGACGATCCTGCAACGTTTTGAGTCGTTTTACAGCCGCTTTCTCGAGATAACCCAGGGCAGCAAGAGCCGTTTCGAGAACAGCGACTGGCTGGGGGTGCAGCTCGCCGGTCGAGAGCGCATCCGCCTCTATGATCACCATGTCGGCGCCACCACGGCGCAGATCAAACAGATGATGGGGGAGCAGCTGCCGACCCAGGCCCTGCTCAAGCAGGTGAAAGGCGCCTTCAGCGATCTCCTGCCCCGCTGCGAGAACTTCGAGGTGGCGGAGTCCTTCTTCAATTCCGTCTATCGCCGCATCTTCCGCCATCGCAACATCCGCGACGAGAACCTTTATATCCACCCCTTCGTGAGCCGGGGCGACAAGCCTGACCTGGGATCCTTGCTGCGTATCTATCGCACCGATCTCTCCCACCTGCCCCAGACCCTGAGCCAGCTGCTCGGGGATTACAGCTTCACCCTCCCTTTTGAAGACAAGCAGCGGGACATCATGGACATCCACCGCCATCTGGCAGAGAGCGGCCCGGCCATCCTGCACGAGGAGCCCTTCGCCATCGAGCTGCTCAGGGAGGTGTTCTATCGCAACAAGGGAGCCTATCTGGTGGGGCTCATCCGGGTGAAGGGAGAAGTCTATCCCTTCATCCTGCCCCTGCTCAGCACCGGTCAGAGCATCTATGTGGACACCGTCATCTTCGAGCCGGAGCTGGCCTCCATCGTGTTCGGCTTCGCCCGCGCCTACTTCATGGTTTATGCCCCGGTACCGGCGCTCTTTGTGGCCTTCCTTCGCCAGATCATGCCCCGCAAGCCGGACTATGAAATCTACAACGCCATCGGCTGCCAGAAGCACGGCAAGACCGAGCTCTATCGTCACTACCAGCAGCACCTGGCCCAGAGCCGGGAGCAGTTCGTCATCGCGCCCGGCATCAAGGGGATGGTGATGAGCGTGTTCACCCTCCCCTCCTACGATGTGGTGTTCAAGGTGATAAAAGACGAGTTCACCCCGCCCAAGGAGGTGAGCCACGAGCAGGTGAAGGAGAAATACCGGCTGGTAAAACAGCACGATAGAGTGGGCCGCATGGCAGATACCCAGGAGTTCACCAACTTCGAGTTTCCCCTCGATCGCATCTCGCCGGAGCTGTTGGCCGAGCTCAAGGCGGTGGCGCCCTCTGCGCTTACCCTCACCGCCGACAAGCTGGTGATCAAACACCTCTACACCGAGCGCAAGATGATCCCCCTGAACCTCTATCTGGATCAGGCGGACGAACAGCAGACCCGCCTCGCCCTGGAGGAGTACGGCAACGCCATCCGCCAGCTCGCGGCGGCCAACATCTTCCCCGGCGACATGCTGTTCAAGAACTTCGGGGTGACTCGCCACGGCCGGGTGGTGTTCTACGACTACGACGAGATCTGCTACATGACGGAGTGCAACTTCCGCCAGATCCCGCCGCCGCGCTACCCGGAGGACGAGTGGAGCGCCGAACCCTGGTATTCGGTGGCACCCAACGACATCTTCCCGGAGGAGTTCGCCACCTTCCTGCTGCAAAAACCCCAGGTGCGGGAGATCATGATGCAGTTGCACAAGGAGCTCTTCGATGCCAACTACTGGAAGATACTGCAGAGCAACATCAAGGAGGGGATGTTCGAGGATGTCTATCCCTACCGGCGCAAGAAGCGGTTTCGCTTCCAGCGAGGGGGATGACCCGACATCAGGCACAAAAAGGGACGCCATGGCGTCCCTTTTCACATTCTTCTGCACGCTGGCGCAGGGGGCGCCTGCGACAGCCTTTGACGAGATTCCGGCTTATTTCACGGCGTCAAAGGTCAGCAAGGTGGCCTTGTCGGCATCCTTGAGTACCAGCTGTTTGCCGCTGATCTGGAAGCTAGCCACCTTCTCCAGGGTCTGCAGGTAGTTCATTTCCTTGCCGGCCAGATCCCCCGCACACATCATGCGCGTCGAACCCATGGCGCCCAGCGTCAACACGCCGTCACCCTGCTCTGTGATGCCGCCAAAGTAGCGGTTGCAGCCGCCCTTGCCCGCCACCTTGTCACCGGCGACCAGCAGGGTGAAGGTATCACCGCTCGCCCCTTGCAGTTGCCAGGTCGATGCCTGCAATTGTGCCAGCGTGGAACCCGTAGTCATGGCGCAGCCTCCCAGGGCCAGAGCGGCCAGCAGGATCAGTTTGTTGTTCATCAGTTCACCTCGTGATGGAGCGTGTTGTAACGACACGGAGTGAGGGGCCTGTGTACCATGACTGCGGCGTCAATCAAAACTCTTTTATTGTGATCGGGGTTCCCTTTACTCCCCGCTGGCATGTGCCATGCTTGTAGTCCTGTTCGGACCCAGGGAGGGGAAACGAATGGTCAAGTCTCTCGTCATCGCCATGGCATCCAGCCTCGTCTTTTCGGCTCAGGCCGCCGACTGGAGTTTTCTCCAGACCGAATCGGACAACCCGCTCTACGTCAAAAGCTATTCCGGCGTACTGCTCGGCAACCAGAGCCATCTTGGCGACAACTTCGACCTCTGGCTCATCAATACCGGCTACCAATACCCGCTTCAGGATGACATCAGCCTCTACATGGAGGCCGGCCCCGCCATCGGCCCCCAGAGCGGGCAGGCCGGGTTCAATATCAGCTCTGGGGTGCGCTATCGCCTCTCCCCGTCACTCAACATCGGCAGCCAGCTCAAGCAACTGGAGGTGAGCAAGGCCAGCACCCTGGTTGAGCTCAACAGCAGCCTGCTGGTGACACCCTCCCTGGCCATCACCGCCAATTACGGACTCAGTGCCTTCAGCACGGAACACTTTCTCACTCTGGGAGTGGGCTTCAACTTCTGAGGTTCAGAGGAGCCTGGCGCCGCTCACCAGCACACCGTTGAGGTCGGCGTAGACATAGTCGCCGGGCGCTATGGTCACACCGGCAAAAGAGACCACGGTGTCCAGCGTGCCCAGGCCCCGTTTTTCGGTCTTGACCGGGCAGGGGGCCAGGGCCTTGACCCCCAGCGCCAGGGTCGCCAGCGTCCCCACATCCCGCACGGCACCATTGATGAGGATCCCCTCCCACCCCTGCTCCACCGCCTTGATGGCCAGCTGATCCCCGAGCAGCGCCCGACGCAGGGAGCCGCCCCCGTCGATCACCATCACCTTGCCATGGCCGGGACGATTGACCAGATCACGCACCAGGCTGTTGTCTTCAAAGCAGGAGAGGGTCACGGCCTCGCCGTAAAACAGCGCCTTGCCGCCATAGTCCTGAAACAGGGGGTCAGCGATCCTAAGGGCATCGCCATGTTCATCGCAAAGGTCGGGCAGCAGGTCCAGCATGATCATCATCCTTCCATGGAGTGAAATGTGTCCGCTCATTATTTCATCATGTCGGGGCGCTGACAATCCACCGGCCGGGTGCCCTGTCCGGATGGCGGGGGGCCATGTCAGCCCTAAGGCCTGAACCGCCAGCGGGACGCAAGCGCCCCCAGATGACAGGGCGTCCCTTCCAGCAACACGGGCACCAGCCAGAGCTCTCCTTCACGCACCCAATAGAGGGCATTCTGGCCAAATCGGGCGGCCAGCCGGATCGCTTCTGGCTGCGAAAGCGGCAACAACAGCGACGCCTCCTGCCAGCGCTCATCCTCATCGCTCCCCCAGACCTCTCCCATGACGGGACACTCGCCCATTTGCCGGACAAGGGCTCGCTGGCGACGGGCATTGCGGCGCAGCCCCACCCACCGGCTGGCCGGGTTCCAGGCCGTGACAATGGCATAGGCTGGGCAACTGGGAGGCGCAAAGGGGGCGATGAAGCACACTTTTCTGTAGTTTTCCCACAAAGTCATGTCAACCACATGTTACATCCCATTACATTTATTAAGGGCGAAAAAGCGGGTCAGCCCAAGTATGATGCAGCGAACTCGGGGATTGACTTATATCAAAGCTGAGTTAAAAAGTTGCTATCTGACGGCAAAGAGTGTTGTTATGCGCCTGTTAACTGATAAAATGCAGCAACTTTTGTAATGGACTACCTCTCCGGGCTTCTCTTGTTCAGACTTGTTGAGAGCCCATGTACGGCACAGGGATGCTTGCCGACATAGTTACCAAATTCGCGATGATTCGACCTGATATTCATACCCAGGATGACGTAATAAATTTTCAGGACCGGTCGGATAACGCCAAAGAGTGTTAAAATTTCGATAATTAACTGATAAGAATCTGGGAATACTCATGCAAACACCACATATTCTGATCGTCGAAGACGAGCTGGTCACCCGCAACACCCTCAAGAGCATCTTCGAAGCCGAAGGCTACATCGTGCTGGAAGCCAACAACGGTGACGAGATGCACCAGGCCCTGACCAGCCACACCATCAACCTGGTGATCATGGACATCAACCTGCCGGGCAAGAACGGCCTGCTGCTGGCGCGCGAGCTGCGTGAAGATGACAACATCGCCCTGATGTTCCTGACCGGTCGCGACAACGAAGTGGACAAGATCCTGGGGCTGGAGATCGGTGCAGATGACTACATCACCAAGCCGTTCAATCCCCGTGAACTGACCATCCGTGCCCGCAACCTGCTGAGCCGCACCATGAACGTGGCCGCCGGTGGCGAAGAGAAGAAGCTGGTGGAACGTTATCTGTTCAATGGCTGGGCCCTGGACATCAACAGCCGCGCCCTGGTCAGCCCGGCAGGGGACATGTTCAAGCTGCCCCGCTCCGAGTTCCGCGCCATGCTGCATTTCTGCGAGAACCCCGGCCAGATCCAGACCCGTGCCGAGCTGCTCAAGAAGATGACAGGCCGCGAACTCAAGCCCCACGACCGCACCGTCGACGTGACCATCCGCCGTATTCGCAAGCACTTCGAGAGCGTGGGCGACACCCCGGAGATCATCGCCACTATCCATGGCGAAGGCTATCGCTTCTGCGGCGAGCTGGAGCAGGAGTAATCCTCCCCACTCCCGAGTTGAAAAGGCGCCCTGTGGCGCCTTTTCCATGTCTGCGCCTTTCAGCTTGGCCGCTCTGGCACTCTCGCCGGCATCAAAAAACAGACAACAAAAAGCCCACTCGCAGGAGTGGGCTTTTTGTGTGAAGACTGGAGCGGGCAGCGGGAATCGAACCCGCATCATCAGCTTGGAAGGCTGAGGTAATAGCCATTATACGATGCCCGCTAGGCATCAAAACTTGCTTGGTGTGATGGGGAATCCCCACGACAGACAGCCATCTGGCTGATATGGACAACGGCGCGTGCCGCTATCTGGAATGTGGAGCGGGTGATGGGAATCGAACCCACGTATGCAGCTTGGGAAGCTACCGTTCTACCATTGAACTACACCCGCGTCAGTGGCCTCTACTATATGCATTTTGCTGCCGAGCGCAATCACCGACCTCGCATTTTTTGCCATAAATCAAGCTGTTCGGCCAACTAATGAGCATGAAGCCGATTTTTCACACAATGATGTTCCTCCGCCCGGTTCTGCAAGGTTGCCAAGCCGTGGGGGCGACGATAGTCTTGCGCCACTCGTTTGAGGAGGGTGGTAATGGACAAGAACAGACAGAAACATCTCTATGGCTGGTTGCGCAAACAATCGGGCCAAGGTCGGCGCTGGATCGGCATCTCCATCGCCTTCGGGCTGGGTCAGGGCGTCCTGATGGTGATGCAGGCTTGGTTGCTGGCGACCCTGCTGCACGGTTTCATCATCGAAGGCTCCACGCCGGAACACTCCGCCCCCCTCTTCATCAGTCTGTTGCTGGTGACCCTGACCAAGGCGGCCCTGGCCTATGGCCGCGAGGTGGCGAGTTTCAAGGCGGGCAGTGCGGTGCGCCAGGCCATCCGCGAGCTGGTGCTCACCCGCCTCGCCAGGCTCGGCCCTGCCTATATCCAGCGTCGCCCCGCCGGTAGCTGGGCCAGCCTGCTGCTCGAGCAGATCGAAGAGATGCAGGACTTCTTCTCCCGCTATCTGCCCCAGATGGCCATCGCCGTCTTTATTCCCCTGGTGATCCTGGTCTCTGTGTTCCCGGTCAACTGGGCGGCGGGCCTCATTCTGCTCGGCACGGCCCCCCTCATTCCCCTCTTCATGATCCTGGTAGGGGTGGGCGCCGCCGATGCCAACCGCCGCAACTTCCAGTCGCTGGCGCGCCTCTCAGGCCACTTCCTCGATCGCCTCAAGGGGCTGCGCACCCTGCAGCTTTTCATGCGCACCCGGGCGGAAGGGGAGGCCATCCGCGATGCATCGGAAGATTTTCGCGAGCGCACCATGGAGGTGCTGCGCCTCGCCTTCCTGAGCACGGCCGTACTGGAGTTCTTCGCCGCCATCGCGGTGGCCCTGGTGGCCGTCTACTTCGGTTTCTCCTACATCGATCACCTCAACTTTGGCAGCTATGGCGTCAAGGTCACCCTCTTTACCGGCCTGTTCGTGCTCTTCCTCGCCCCCGAGTTCTACGCGCCGCTGCGGGAACTCGGTGCCCACTATCACGCCAAGGCACAGGCCATTGGCGCCGCCGAACAACTGCTGGAATTTCTCGAGGCCGACGTGAGCGAACCCGCCTCCGGGACGCTCCCCTTCCATGCGGATGGCCCCGTCAAGGTAGAAGCCCGCAGCCTGGAAGTGCTGAGCGCCGAGGGCAAGGTGCTGGTCGGTCCCCTCGATTTCACGCTGGAAGCCGGCACGCGTACCGCCCTGGTCGGCATCAGCGGCGCGGGCAAGAGCTCCCTGGTCAATGCCCTGCTCGGTTTTGCCCCCTATCGCGGTTCCCTGTGCGTCAACGGAGTGGAGCTTCGTACCTTGGACATCAGCCAGTGGCGCCAGCAGCTAGGCTGGCTCTCCCAGAATCCCCAACTCTTCCACAGCTCCCTGCGGGACAACCTGCTGCTGGCCAGACCATCCGCCAGCGACGCCGAGCTGGAAGCCGCGCTCAAGCGCGCCCAGGCCTGGGAGTTCGTCAATGAGAAGGGGCTGGACTATCGGGTCGGGGATCAGGCGGGCGGTCTCTCCGTCGGCCAGGCCCAGCGCATCGCCCTTGCCCGTACCCTGCTCAAAACGACCCAGATGATGGTGCTGGATGAACCCACTGCCAGCCTGGATCGCCATTCTGAGCGAGCCGTCATGAGCGCCCTCGAACAGGCCGCACAAGGTCAGACCCTGCTGATGATCACCCACCGCCTCGATCAGCTCAGCCAGGTGGACAACATCCTGGTGCTGGCGCACGGCAAGCTGGTGGAGCAGGGACGTTTTGCCGCACTCGGCGAGGCCCAGGGCCCCTTCGCCCGCCTCCTGTCGCAATCCCAAGGTTTCGGAGACTCTCTCGATGACTGATCTATTGCCGTTCCTGCGCCTTTATCGCCAGCACTGGCTCAGCCTCTCCATCGGCCTGCTGCTGGCCCTGGTCACCCTGGTGGCCGGCATGGGCCTGCTCTCCCTCTCCGGCTGGTTCCTCTCCGCCGCCGCCGTCGCCGGGCTGGCGGTCGCCACTCGAGACACCTTCAACTACATGACCCCTGCGGGGGGCGTGCGTTTCTTCTCCATCGTGCGCACCGCCAGTCGCTGGGGAGAGCGGGTCGTGAGCCACGACGCCACCTTCCGGGTGCTGACCCGGCTGCGGGTCTGGTTCTGGCAAAAACTCTCCCCTCTCTCCCCCGGCTCCCTTGCCGGTTTTCGCCAGGCTGACCTGCTCAACCGTCTGGTGGCCGACATCGATGCCATGGATCACGTCTATCTGCGCCTCATCACCCCCATTGGGGCGGCCCTGCTGAGCTGCGCCGGGCTGGTCTTCTTCCTCTCCTTCTTCGATGGTCGCCTGGCGCTGACGCTGGGAGCCATTCTGCTCTTTGGCATGCTGGCCTTGCCCCTGGTCTTCTATTTTGCCGGGCGCGCGCCGGGCCGCCAGCTCATCGCCGAGAAGTCCAACCTGCGCACCCGCATGGTGGACTATCTGGACGGCCAGGCCGAACTGCAGATGTTCGCCGCCGCTCCCGAGGCGCTCACCGGATTGCAGCAGGCGGAGCAGGCCCTGATCCGGGCCCAGGCCCGCATGGCCCGCGTCAGCGGCCTGGCCGCCTTCTCGGTGCAGTTGCTGAGCGGCTGGACTCTGACCCTGATGCTCTGGCTGGCCGGTCACGGCGTCGGTGGCAGTGCCCCTGACCCCATCACGGCACTCATGGTGTTCGCTACCCTGGCGAGCTTCGAGGCGCTGCTGCCGCTGGCCGGTGCCTTCCAGCACCTCTCCACCAGCCTCACCTCCGCCCGCCGTCTCAACGAGATCCTGCAAGAGGCCAAGGCGCCGGAGTGGGGAGCACAGCAAGCCCCCGCTGCCCGGGGTGCCGTGCAGATAAGCGACCTGCATTTCACCTATCCAGGCCAGGATGCTCCCGTGCTGCAAGGGTGCGCCCTGCAACTGCATGCCGGGGAGAAGCTGGCGCTGCTGGGGCAGACCGGCTGTGGCAAGTCCACCCTGATGGGGTTGCTGACCCGGGAATGGACGGCCCTATCGGGGGAGATCCTGCTCGATGGCAAGCCCCTCACCGATTACAGCGAAGAGGCGCTGCGCGCCTCCTGCTCCGTGGTGAGCCAGCGGGTCCACCTGTTTGCCGATACCCTGCGTGGCAACCTCACCCTGGCCGCCCCCGGAGCCAGCGACGAACGGCTCATCGAGGTGCTCACCCAGGTGGGGCTCGGGACTCTGCTGCGCGATGAGGGTGAGCAGGCCGAACAGGGACTGGATGCCTGGCTCGGGGATGGCGGGCGTCCGCTCTCCGGCGGAGAGCGCCGCCGCATCGGCATCGCCCGCGCCCTGCTCCACGATGCACCGCTCTGGCTGCTGGACGAGCCCACCGAAGGGCTCGATACCCAGACCGAACGGGAGATCATGGATCTGCTGCTGACCCTGGGGGCGGATCGCACCCTGCTGCTCATCTCCCACCGCCTGCTGGGGCTGGAACGGATGGACAGGGTAGCCCTGATGGAAGAGGGTCGCATCCGTCTGTGTGCCCCCCACCAGGAGCTGCTGGAAGATGATCACTACCGCAGCCTGCACCGGCGGCTGGCCCCCGCCTGATCCGGGATCGTCTCGCTACAATCCATTGATATGGCTAAAAATGGGGCTGGTCGCCATCGGCGACTGCCCCCTATAATGGCCCACTCGCCACCCAACAAGATGCCGATATGAAACGCCTGATCCTGATGATGCCCCTGATTGCCTCCGGTTGCGCCGACTTCGCCTTCAACAGCAATCTGGACAAGGAAAACTTCGACGAGTACTTCAAGCCGGGGAGCGTGCGGATCTACGAGCAGAGCGAGCTCGCCGACCTCAACTACCTCTACCTCGGCACCGTCGAGGGGGAATCCTGCCAGAGCGATGCCAACCAGGCGGTGCCCAATGCCGGTGAAGCCCGCACCCTGGCCCGCCGCCGCGTGGCGGACATGGGGGGCAACGGCGTCAGCTTCGACAAGTGCGCCGAGTTCAGCGACGTGCCCGGCTGCCTGAAGCAGGTGATCTGCTACGGTCAGGCGCTGAAAGTGGCCGAAGAGAAGTAAGTCCTGCCATGGCGATCGCCATCGTGCGACTCGGCAGCCCCCGCCTCGAGGATGAGGGGCTTCGCATCGGCACCGTGCGTCGCCCCCCTCGCGGCGTGCCCGAAGCGGCGTTCGCCAGCCAGGATTGGTACGACGTCTGGTTCCCCAATCTGGCCCCCAGCGCCGAGACCATGAAACTCGGTCAGACTGCCGACACCCCGGCCCGGTGGACCGCCTTCTGCAAGCAGTACAAGGCCGAGATGACCGCCCCGGCCGCGAGACACGATCTGGCACTGCTGGCCGCCCTCTCCCACACCACCCATTTCTCGGTGGGATGCTACTGCGAACAGGAGTCCCGCTGTCATCGCAGTGTGCTGAGGACCCTGCTGGCCGAGGCGGGGGCATTGCTGCGCTGAGCGCCCGACATGGATGAACACCCCACATGAGAAGAGGGCACCCCGGGGTGCCCTCTTCTTTATGATGTCAGCTAGTACGCATTCGATGACAGGGGAAGCGCCCCCCGTCGTCGCAGGGCCTGTTCCTCATCAGGGGTCATGCCCGGCAGCGGCCCCCGGGGGTTGCTGGCAAGCCATACCACCAGATCGTCAACCGTCTCCTCCAGGGGGCGAAAGTTCAGGCCATGGACGATGGCGGCCTCGGCGCTGATGGTGCCATACCCAGCATACTCGGGCAGCTCGTTTGGCAGCAGCGTGGGATAGCTTTGCCAGGGCGCCACCCCTGCCGCCATCAGGTCACGCCAGGGAGCCCACTCGAGCTGCAAGGGGGTCGCTGGCGTCAGCCGGGCAGCGAGGCGCTCCACCCAGTCGTTCAGTGCGATGCCGGGCTTGATCAGGTTGAAGCACCCAGCGAGTCGCTGCTCGGCAGCCCGCAGCACGAACTCGGCGCAGTCGCGCACATCCAGGTATTGCAGCCTGTCCTCCCCCAGCCCCGGCAAGAGCCAGGGCCCGCCCCGCTGCACCCGCCTCACCCACCAGGCAAGACGAGCGGTCGGATCAAAGGGGCCGCAGAGCACGCCGGGGCGCAGGGTGCACAGGCGATCTCCCCAGCGGGCGCGATACACCGACTCGCACAGCACCTTGAGGGGGCCGTAGTCGGTGGGCGCTCCAGCCATCTCGTGCAGGGGGGCCGACTCATCCATGCCGGGTTGGGAAAAATCGCGATAGACACTGATGGTGGAGATGAAGATGAGCTGATCACAGCGCCCCAGCAGGGCGTCAGAGAGTCCTTCAGCCTGTTCGGGGCGATAGCAGCAGGTGTCGATGACCAGATCCCAGTGCCGCCCCTCGCCCCGCAAGGGGGCCAGGTCCCCGTCTCTGTCCCCGTGAAGCTGGGTCAGCTCCCGCCAATCCGGGTGCTGGCGGTGGCCACGATTGAACAGCGTTACCTCGTGCCCCCAATCCAGGGCCAGCGTAGTCAGGTGGCGACCCAGAAAGCCGGTGCCGCCGATAATCAACAATTTCATCCCTGTCTCTCCTCTATGGCGCCCTCTCCTTGCAGCCCCTCCACGGGCAGCCGAAACGGCCATGGCCTGGCATGGTGAGCACACGTCCCAGGCACGCCCTGATGCCGCCAGGCATATCGTCATGGTGGGGCAGCAGGCTCCTTGCCCGCTCCCCCGCCACCCCTTTTGCCGCCCCACCCTACGCAAGTTGGCACCAGGACACAGCCCCCAGGCACCGGGTCTGGGATCGGGATCACAGGGGCCGCGTCCTGGTGCTCCCCCTGCGTTTTCGGCGTGCCTGTGCTACATTGCCCGGGTTTTCAGCCAGGATCCGCCATGAAGTTCGATATCGATACCCTAGGGATCATCCGCTCTCCCTACAAGGAGAAGTTCGCCATACCCCGCCAGCCCGGTCTGGTCAGCGCGGCTCGCGCCCGCCTCGAACTGCTTCCTCCCTATGATCAGCCCGATGTGCTGCGCGGCATCGAGCAATTCTCCCATCTCTGGATCAGCTTCGTGTTTCACCAGACCATGGATCAGGGCTGGCACCCGACGGTGCGCCCGCCGCGCCTCGGCGGCAACGAGCGGGTCGGGGTCTTTGCCACCCGCTCCACCTTCCGCCCCAACCCCCTCGGCCTCTCCGTGGTCGAACTGCACGGGGTGGGACGTGAGCGCGGCAAGCTCTGGCTCGAGCTGGGCGCCGTGGACTTGCTTGACGGCACCCCCGTCGTCGACATCAAGCCCTATGTCCCCTATGCCGACAGCCTGCCCCACGCCCGTGGCGGTTTCGCCCCCGATGCCCCCACCCCGCCGCTGGCGGTGAGCTTCAGCGCCCAGGCCGAGCAGCAGCTCGCCCCCTGGCTCAAGGCCCACCCGGAGCTGCGCGAACTGGTGAGGGAGGTGCTGGCCCAGGATCCCCGCCCTGCTTACAAGAAGGGCAAGCCGGATGACAAGGTGTACGGTGTCAGATTGTTCGATGTGAACGTGCGATTTCAGATAAAAGAACCGCAATGTCAGGTACTGGCCATCGAACCCGCTTGAAAAAAGCCTCTCGGACAGCATGAAAAAAGCCACCTCCCGGGTGGCTTTTCTATGGGCAAAACAGGGTGCTCAGCGCCGCTGCAGCAGTAGGCTGCCGATGGAGTAACCGGCGCCAAAGGAGCAGAGCACCCCGCGAGCCCCGCTCGGCAGATCCTGGTTGAAGAGGTGGAAGGCGATGATGGAACCCGCCGAGCTGGTGTTGCCGTAGCGGTCGAGGATGACAGGCGCCTCCTGTTGGCTGGCGTCATGGCCCAGCAACTTGCGACCGATGAACTGGTTCATGGTGAGGTTGGCCTGATGAAGCCAGAGCCGGCTCAAGCCATCGGCCGCCCATCCCTGCTCCGCCAGCTGGGAGGCTATCTGATCGCACACCAGGGGCAGCACCTCCTTGAACACCTTGCGCCCCTGCTGGCGAAACAGCTTGTCATCGCCGTAGCGGGTGCGCGGGCTGAGCCGGTTCAGGAAGCCGAAGTTGTTGCGGATGTTGTTGGAGTACTGGGTCACCAGCTTGCTGGCCACCAGTTGCCAGGGGTTGGCAACCTGGCAATCGGCCTCCCGCTCCAGCAGCACGGCGGTACAGGCGTCACCGAAGATGAAGTGACTGTCCCGATCGCGGAAGTTGAGGTGACCCGAGCAGATCTCCGGATTGACCACCAGCGCCAGCCGGGCGGTGCCTGCCGCCAGCATGTCTGCGGCGGTCTTGATCCCGAAGGTGGCGGAAGAGCAGGCCACGTTCATGTCGAATGCCAGGCCGCTGGCGCCGAGATAGTGCTGCAATTCGATGGCCAGCGCCGGGTAGGGGCGCGGCATGTTGGAGGCGGCGACGATGACAAGATCGATCTCCCCCGGTTCACGACCGGCGGCAATCAGCGCCTGCTCGGCGGCCGCCACCGCCATCTCCACCATGATGGAGGGCTGATCGTCCGGGCGCTCCGCCATGAGCGGCTGCATGATGTCGGGATCCAGCACCCCCTCGCTGCTCACCAGATAGCGGCTCTTGATGCCGGAGGCCTTCTCGATGAACTCGCAGCTCGAGTGCTGTTTGGCAGGCAGCTGCCCTGCATCGATGGCGGAGGCGTTCTCCTCGTTGTAGAGATCCACGTACTGGTTGAAGGCCGCCACCAGCGCTTCATTGCTGACGGCAAAGGGAGGGGTATAGAGGCCTGAGCCACTGATTACGATAGAGGTCATCTTTGCTCCTGGCCGGGTGCAATCCCGGCTTGTCTGTTTTTTAGGGTTCAGAGGGTCACAGCTGGTCGATGGCCGCAGCCAGACCCGCCAGGGTCAGCGGGTGCATCCGCCCGCCGATCAATTCGTTCATCAACTTGATGGAGGGGTGCCACAGCCACTCCTGCCTTGGCAGCGGATTGACCCACACCATCTTGGGGAAATGTTGTTGCAGGCGCCCGAGCCACACCTGGCCGGGCTCCTCGTTCCAGTACTCTACGCTGCCACCTGGCCAGGTGATTTCATAGGGGCCCATCTTCGCATCCCCCACCACCATCACCCTGTAGTCGCTGCCGTAGGTGCGCAGCAGCCGCAAGGTATCGAACCGATCATCATGGCGCCTGGCATTGTCCTGCCAGACGAAGTCGTAGAGGCAGTTGTGAAAATAGAAGAACACCAGGTGCTTGAACTCGTGGCGCAGGGCCGAAAAGAGGCGCTGCACCTCGGCCACGTGGGCATCCATGGAGCCCCCTACGTCGAAGAAGACCAGCAGTTTGACCCCGTTGTGGCGCTCGGGCCGCAGCTTCACATCGAGCCAACCTTGCCTGGCCGAGCTTTGGATGGTGTCGTCGAGATCCAGCTCGTCGGGATTGCCCCGGCGCACCCAGCGCCTGAGCTTGCGCAGGGCGAGCTGGATGGCGCGCTGCCCCAGGGGCGAGTCGTCACTGAAGTTGCGAAAGTGGCGCGCCTCCCACACCTTGGTCGCCCGCCCGTGCTGGCCCTCTCCCCCCATGCGGATCCCTTCCGGGTGATAGCCACCGTGACCGAACGGGCTGCTGCCCCCGGTGCCGACCCACTTGTTGCCGCCCGCGTGGCGCGCTTTCTGCTCGCTTAGCCGCTGGTTGAGGGTCTCTAGCAGTTTGTCCAGCCCGCCCAGGGATCTGAGCAACGCCTTCTCCTCCGGGCTTAACAGTCGCTCGAACTCCTGGCGCAGCCAGTCGTCAGGCAGGCTCTCCGGCAACAGGGGGATGGCGGCCAATCCCTCGTAATACTCGGCGAAGGCGCGATCGAAGCGATCGTAGTGCGCCTCATCCTTCACCAGCAGGCAGCGGGATAGCTGGTAGAACTCGTCCATGTCGAGGCTGGCCAGTCTGACTGCCAGCGCCGCGTGCAGGTCGAGCAACTCCCGCAGGCTGCAAGGAAGCTTGTGGCGGCGCAGATGGGTAAAAAAGTCGATCAGCATGGGTCAGCTGCCGCGTCTGGCCAGAAAAGCGAGCTTCTCAAACAGATGCAGGTCCTGCTCGGTCTTGAGCAGGGCGCCGTAGAGGGCAGGCACCAGTTTGCCCGGCTCGCGGGTGCGCATCGCCTCGGGGGCGATATCGTCGGCCAAAAGCAGCCGGATCCAGTCCAGCAGCTCCGAGGTGGACGGCTTCTTGCGCAGCCCCTCTACCTCGCGCAGCTCGAAGAAGAGCTCCATCGCCTCACCGAGCAGGCTCTCCTTGAGGTTTGGGTAGTGGAGCTTGACGATGGCCTGCATCTCGGCCTTGTCGGGGAAGCGAATGTAGTGGAAGAAGCAGCGGCGCAGGAAGGCATCCGGCAACTCCTTCTCGTTGTTGGAGGTGATGATGACCACCGGCCGCTGGCGGGCCTTGACTCGCTCGCCGGTCTCGTAGACATCGAACTCCATCCGATCCAGCTCCAGCAGCAGATCGTTGGGAAACTCGATGTCCGCCTTGTCGATTTCATCGATGAGCAGCACTGGCCGCTGCTCTGCGCTGAAGGCCTGCCACAGCTTGCCCCGGCGGATGTAGTGGCCTATCTCCCCGACCCTGGGGTCACCGAGCTGGGAGTCTCGCAACCGGGCGACGGCATCGTATTCGTAAAGCCCCTGCTGGGCCTTGGTGGTGGACTTGATGTGCCAGCTGATGAGCTCGGCGCCCAGGGATTCGGCCACCGCCTCCGCCAGCACCGTCTTGCCCGTACCGGGTTCCCCCTTGATGAGCAGCGGCTTCTCCAGCACGATGGCGGCATCGACGGCCATCTTCAGTGCCTGTGATGCGAGATAGCGATCGCTTCCTGCAAATCCCATGAGATCCCTTCCATTGGATGCCCAGGCAGCGGGAGCCCCCTCGGCAAGAGAGAATAAGTTCTATATGTTGTAATAACATATTGTTATAACGATTCGTCACTTCTCATTCAGAAACCACAGGGTAATCTTGTTTCATCGCCTTAACAAACACAGGGATAGCACCATGAGCAAAATTTTTGAGGACAACAGCCAGACCATAGGCAACACCCCGCTTGTTCGTCTCAACCGTGTTACCAAGGGCCGCGTGCTGGCCAAGATCGAGAGCCGCAACCCGAGCTTCAGCGTCAAGTGCCGGATCGGTGCCAACCTCATCTGGGATGCCGAGAAACGCGGCGTGCTGACCAAGGGCAAGGAGATCATTGAGCCCACCAGCGGCAACACGGGCATTGCCCTGGCATTCGTGGCTGCGGCCCGCGGCTATCCCATCACCCTGACCATGCCGGCCACCATGAGCCTGGAGCGCCGCAAACTGCTCAAGGCCCTGGGTGCCAACCTGGTGCTGACCGAAGGCCCCCTCGGCATGAAGGGCGCCATCGCCAAGGCCAACGAGATCCTCGAATCCGAACCGGGCAAGTACGTGCTGCTGCAACAGTTTGAAAACCCGGCCAACCCGGAAATCCACGAGCAGACCACTGGCCCCGAGATCTGGGACGCCACCGATGGCGAGGTGGATGTGTTCGTGGCGGGCGTCGGTACCGGCGGCACCATCACCGGGGTCTCCCGCTACATCAAGAAGACCAAGGGCAAGGCCATCGTCTCCGTGGCGGTCGAGCCCAGCGAATCCCCCGTCATCAGCCAGAAACTGGCGGGTGAAGAGATAAAGCCCGGTCCCCACAAGATCCAGGGCATCGGCGCCGGCTTCATCCCGGGCAACCTGGATTTGAGCCTGCTGGACCGCGTCGAGCAGGTGAGCAGTGACGAAGCCATCGAGATGGCCCGCCGCCTGATGGAAGAGGAAGGGATCCTGGCCGGTATCAGCTCCGGCGCTGCCGTGGTCGCTGCCAACCGTCTGGCCGAGCAGCCGGAGTTCGAAGGGAAAACGATTGTCGTCATCCTGCCGAGCGCCGCCGAGCGTTACCTCTCCAGCGCCCTCTTCGCCGGTGTGTTCAGCGAGCAGGAATTGCAGCAGTAGTTGATCAGCCAACACCAAAACGACGGCGCTCCGAGGAGCGCCGTTTTCATTATGCGCTAAACTCTCTAGCCACCAGTGCCACTCGGCCCCTTATTTTTTGGGGTAAAATAACAAACTTGGATATGACAAAAAAAGCAGACATTCTGTGATAAATCTCATATCCTGTGCGGCGTCACGAGGTGTTTGCTGGCAAGGTATCACAAGGTAACAAAGTGTTATTTTTCGTTATAAAATAATTTCAGGCCAGTCCTGACGCGGCTTGCAGCCTGATAGCGAAAAAATACCTGGCCACGACGCCGAATACTGCACAGAAAATTGACCTGGATTAAACCATTGCAGGTCTGATTTCGTTACTTTACAACATATCCATACTGACACGGTGAGACAGGAAGCCTCATTGGCGACCATCTCTCCAAACAATATCAATAATATGGGGTGAAACCATGTACGAGAAGTCTGTTGTTATTACTGCTGAAAACGGCCTGCACACCCGTCCTGCAGCTCAGTTCGTGAAAGAAGCCAAAGAATTCCAAAGCGAGATCACTGTGGTCTCCGGTGGCAAATCCGCCAGCGCCAAGAGCCTGTTCAAGCTCCAGACCCTGGGTCTGACCAAAGGCACCAACGTGACCATCCAGGCTGACGGCCCGGACGCTCAGAAAGCCGTTGAGAAGCTGGTTGCCCTGATGGACGAGCTGGAGTAATCCAGCTTTATTCCTCCCCCACAGTCGTTTTAATAGGAAGGATTATGATATCTGGCATTCTTGCGTCCCCCGGTATCGCATTCGGCAAGGCGCTTCTTCTGAAAGAAGATGAAATCGTTATCAATCAGGGCAAGATTCCCGCCGAACAGATTGATGCCGAGATCAACCGCTTCCTCGAAGCCCGCACCAAGTCAGCCGCACAGCTGGAAGCCATCAAAGAGATGGCCGGTCGCACCTTCGGTGAAGAAAAAGAGGCCATCTTCGAAGGCCACATCATGCTGCTCGAAGATGAAGAGCTGGAAGGGGATATCAGATCCTTCATCAAAGAACACAAGGCCTCTGCCGACAGAGCCGTTCACGAGGTGATCGAACAGTACGCCAAGATGATGGCCGATCTGGATGACCCCTATCTGCGTGAGCGCGCCACCGACTTCCGTGACATCGGCACCCGTCTGGTCAAGAACGTACTGGGCATCGCCGTTGTCAACCTGAGCACCATCGACGAAGAGGTCATCCTGGTCGCCAAAGACCTGACCCCGTCTGAAACCGCTCAGATCAACCTGAAATACGTGCTGGGCTTCGTCACCGACATCGGTGGCCGTACCTCCCACACCTCCATCATGGCCCGCTCCCTGGAGCTGCCGGCCGTTGTGGGCACCAACGACATCACCGAGCGCGTCAAGAACGGTGACATGCTGGTGCTGGATGCGATCAACAACCAGGTCATCATCAACCCGACCGCCGACCAGTTGAACGAAGCCAAGAAGTTCCAGGCCCAGTTCCAGGCCGAGAAGGACGAGCTGGCCAAGCTCAAAGACCTGCCTGCCATCACTCTGGATGGCCACCAGGTCGAAGTGTGCGCCAACATCGGGACCGTCAAGGATACCGAGGGTGCCATTCGCAACGGCGCCGAAGGCGTGGGTCTGTACCGTACCGAGTTCCTGTTCATGGACCGTGACGCTCTGCCGACCGAAGACGAGCAGTTCAAGGCTTACAAAGAAGTGGCCGAAGCCATGCCGGATCAACCGATTATCGTCCGTACCATGGACATCGGCGGCGACAAAGAACTGCCCTACATGAATTTCCCGAAAGAGATGAACCCCTTCCTGGGCTGGCGTGCCGTGCGTATCTTCTTCGATCGCACCGACATCATGCACGCCCAGCTGCGGGCCATCCTGCGTGCGTCTGCCTTCGGCAAACTGCGCATCATGTTCCCGATGATCATCTCCGTCGAAGAGTTCCGCAGCCTGAAGGCTACCGTGGAGACGCTGAAAGCCGAACTGCGTGCCGAAGGCAAAGCCTTTGATGAATCCATTGAAGTGGGTATCATGATCGAGACCCCGGCCGCGGCCGTGATGGCTCATCATCTGGCCAAGGAAGTGGATTTCTTCAGTATCGGTACCAACGACCTGACCCAGTACACCCTGGCTGTCGACCGTGGTAACGAGATGATTTCCGCCATGTACAACCCGCTGTCACCCTCCGTCCTGACCCTGATCAAGATGGTGATCGACGCTTCCCATGACAATGGCAAGTGGACCGGTATGTGCGGTGAACTGGCTGGTGACGAACGCGCCACCCTGCTGCTGCTGGGTATGGGTCTGGATGAGTTCTCCATGAGCGCCATCTCTGTACCGCGTATCAAGAAGCTTATCCGCAACACCAACTTCGAAGATGTGAAGGCCATGGCCGACCAGGCGCTGAGCTTTGCCACCGCCGCCGAAATCGAAGCGTGCGTAGATAACTTTATTAAGCAGAAGGCAGTCTGCTAAGATCGGCTGCAAACAGCGACAATCATCTCTAGGAGCTTTTACTATGGGTCTGTTCGACAAACTGAAGAAACTGGTTTCCGACGACAGTTCTGACACTGGCGGCATCGAAATCTTTGCTCCGCTGTCCGGCGAAATCGTCCCCATCGAAGATGTGCCTGACGTCGTCTTCGCCGAGAAGATCGTCGGCGACGGCATCGCCATCAAGCCGGCCGGCAACAAGATGGTTGCTCCGTGCGACGGCACCATCGGCAAAATCTTCGAGACCAACCACGCGTTCTCTCTGGAGTCCGACTCTGGTATCGAGCTGTTCGTTCACTTCGGTATCGACACCGTCGAGCTGAAGGGTGAAGGTTTCACCCGTATCGCTCAGGAAGGTCAACAGGTCAAGCGCGGTGACACCATCATCGAGTTCGATCTGGCCGTTCTGGAAGCCAAAGCCAAGTCTACCCTGACACCTGTGGTCATCTCCAACATGGACGAGATCAAAGAGCTGGTGAAGATGACTGGCGCCGTGACCGTGGGCGAGACCCCGGTGATCCGCATCAAGAAATAATGCGCCCTGGCTTGACGCCAGCGACCGCCAAAAACCGAAGCCTGGTGCTTCGGTTTTTTTTTGCCCCTTCCATCTCCCGATACTCCATGGGCTCCCGCACAGGTCAGCATGATGGCAAACAGGCAGAAATGTTATCGAGATCAACACGGGCATAAGCAAGCCGAGTACCCTCAAGAGGGATACCTGCGGGTCCTTTGGCTCGATACGAGACGGGATGAAAAGAGATAAGCCGCTTAAGTGGCGAGGAGACAACGATGCTGAGAAATACCGAACAACGTTATGGCAGCCTGAGCATAGGGCTGCACTGGTTGACCCTGCTGCTGATGATCGCCGTCTATGCGCTGATGGAGTTCAGGGACATCTTCCCCAAAGGGTCGGCCGGCCGCGACCTGATGAAGGAGTTTCACTTCATGGTGGGTCTGCTGATCCTGGCGCTGGTGGTCGTGCGCCTGCTGGTGCGCGTGGGTAGCCCTTCACCGCGTATCGTGCCCGAGCTCTCCCCCCTGATGCTCACGCTGGCTAAGCTCGCCCATCTGGCGCTCTATGGCTTCCTGATCCTCACCCCGCTGCTGGGCTGGCTGCTGTTGAGCGCAGGGGGCAAACCCATTCCCTTCTTCGGCCTGGCGCTCCCCGCCCTCATCGCCCCCGATGACGGCCTGAAGGGCACCATCAAGGAGTTGCACGAGACGCTGGCCAACATTGGCTATGCTCTGATTGCCCTGCACGCAGCGGCAGCCATCTACCACCACCATGTGCTCAAGGACAACACCCTGACCAATATGCTGCCCGAGCGCAAATAACCAGCGACGGGTTGCACACCAACAAAAAGGCCCCTGTGACAGGGGCCTTTTTGCTCATGTAGGGTCATGGGCGACACGTCGTCAGCCGGGCAACACCACCCGGCTTTCACCGCAACCGAGGGCCTCCACCCGCACCTGCACACCGATCCGCTCCACCAGGGTCTGCACGTGGGAGATGACCCCGATCTGGCGACCGGCCGCCTGCAGGGAATCGAGGCTGGCAAGCGCCAGATCCAGGCTGTCGGGGTCGAGGGTGCCGAAGCCTTCGTCGATGAACAAGGATTCGACCTGGGTCTGGCGCGACGACAGGCTGGATAGGGCCAGCGCCAGCGCCAGCGACACCAGGAAGCTTTCACCGCCGGAGAGGGAATCCACCGAGCGCACCTCATCCCCCATGTTGAGATCCACCACCTGCAGCGCCAGATCGGTGCCGGGCACTCGCTCCAGCCGATAGCGGGGGGAGAGCTCGGCGAGCTGGGCGTTGGCCTCCAGCAGCAGCCGCTCCAGGGTGAGGCTCTGGGCGAAGGTGCGCAGCTTGGCGCCGCTGGCCGAGCCGATAAGGTCGGAGAGGCGCTGCCAGTGATCCGCCACCGCCTGCTGGGCGGCCAGTTCCTCCTGCAAGGTGCCCGCTTTGAGGGCCGCCGCCTCGGCCTGGGCCAGCGTGCTCTTGCACTGGAACAGCTGCTCGTCGAGAGCGCGGCAGTGCGCCTCCAGCGCCGTCAGCCGGCTGTCGAGCTCCGGCGGCGCCAACGCGGCCAGCTCGGGGTGATGCTCGCGGTAACGATCCCGCTTGCTCTCCTCCAGTGCCAGCGCCCGCTGCCGCTCGGTCAAACGGGTACGCGCCTCGGCGCGGGCATCCTCCAGCGCCTGCAAGGCAGCGCGGCGCCCCTTGAGCTCATCCGGGCTCATGGCCAGCAGGCGGCGCAGATCATATTCGGCGATGCCGAGGCTGCTGGCGTGGGCAGCCCAGCGCCCCAGCACCTCCCGTCGCCGCCGGCTGCTCACCTGCTTCTCCTGCTCCAGATGGCTGAGACGGGTCTTGAGCTCGGTCTGGCGCTCGCGCAGGGTGCGGGCCGCCCCCTGCATCGTCTCCAGCTCGCTGGCCAGTTGCTGCAGCCGCTGCTGCCAGCGGCTCTCGACCAGGGCAATCTCCTCGCCCCCCAGACAGGTGGCACGACTGGTAACCAGCCCCTGCCGTTGCTGTTCATGTTCCTTGTAGTCGCGCTCGAGCTTGTGCAGCAGCTCACGCTGGGTCTGCAAGCGCGCCTCCTGAGCACTCAGGGCCGGGGTGAGGCTGGCAATCTCGCCGGTCAGCCGCTCCCACTCGCTCTGGCCGTGCAGCCAGGCCTCGCAGGCCCGCTGCCACTCGCGCCACTGCTGGCTGCCCAGCCACTGACGCCAGGGCTGGCCTCCCATCTGCTCGTCGAGCCGGCTGCCCCCCTGTTCAAGGCGCTGGCGCAGGGTCGTTTCCTGCTCGCCCATCGCATTCACCTCCCCTTCCAGAGCGATGCGCTGGCGATCGGCCTCCTGCCACTGCTGCTCGAACTGCTGGTGCTGGCTGGCCAGCTGGCTCAGCTGCTGGCGCACGGCCTGCAACTGCTGCTGCCCCTGCTGGGCCTCGCGCAGTTGCTGCTGGCTGCGGGCCAGCCCCTGCTCCAGACTCTGGCCGCGGCCGAGCAGGGTACTCATCAACTCGTTCCACTCGATCGGGCTCTGACGCAGCGGCAGCGGATGGCCCAGCAGCTCGGCACCGCCCAGCTGCTGCCAACGCTGGGTCAGCTGCTCGGCGCGCGTCTCCAGCTCAGGTAGATGCTGCTGACGCACTGCCAGCTGGCGGGCCAGCTCCTGGCGTTCGCTCTCGCACTGAATGTATTGGTGATTGAGCCGCTCCCACTCGAGCTCCAGGCTGCGGACGCGCTCCGCCAGCTGGCCGAGAATACCGGCCACATGCGGCTGGCTCTGGTGATAGGGGTGCTCCTCGGCGCCGCAGAGCGGGCAAGGTTCACCGTCGCGCAGGATGTGGCGATGCTGCTCGAAACTGGCGATGGCACGTGACTGCTCCAGCGCGTGGCGTGCCTCGTCCCGTTGCAGGGCGAGCCGCTCGCGGGCCGGCGTCAGCTCGTCACCGAGGATGGCCAGCTTGCCGAGCGCCTGCTCCAGCTGGGCGATCTCCTGCTGCAGGCGACCATGCTGCTCACCGTGATTGCGGCCATAGTCCGCCAGCTCCAGCAGCTGGCGCAGCTGGCCCAGTTGTTCGGTCTGCCCTTGCCACTGCTCCTGCGCCTTGGCCAGGCGCCCCTCCCATTGCTGCTCCTGCAATTCGTGCTGCTGTTGCTGCAGCCGCGCCTGCTCGCGCTGCCAGTAGTCGCGCTCCTGCTGCCCCTGCTCCAGCTGGTGCTGCAACTGCCTGAGGGCGCGCAGCTTGTGCTCGCGCAGGGTGAGCAGTTGCTGCAGCCTGTCGGCATCCTCGGCCCAATCCTGCATGGCGGTGAGCAGGGGCTGCCACTGGCGGGCCACCGGCGCCAGCTCCTTGTGCTCCTCAAGCCAGGCGCCCCACTGCAGGTGCTGGGCCTTGAGCTGCCCCACCTGCTGGCGCTGCTGGCGCCAGCCCTGTTCCAGAGTGAGCTGCACCTCCCGCTCCTGCGACCCCTCCTGCTGGATCTTCTGCAGTTGCTGCTGCTTTTCCCGAATGCGGGTGTCGAGCTCCTGCGCCCGTTTGAGTTCAGGCTGCAGGGCTCCCCACTCGCGCTCGGCGGCGATCTTCTCCGCCAGCAGTTGCTGTTCGGTGAGGGCGCTCTGCTGGGTCTGCTCCTCCAGCTTGCCAAGTTCGGGGCCAAGCTCGGCCAGTGCCTTCTCCTGCTGCTGCACCTCCAGGGTGAGGCGAGCCAGCTCGTCGTGATCGGCGCGGGCCACCTGGGCCTGCTCGGCGCGGGCGAACTCCTCCCGCTCGGGAGCGGCCGCACCGTGGGCAGCCTCCGCCGCGGCAAGGGCCGCCTCTCCCTCCTGACAGGCCTGCAACTGCGCAGCGATGCGGCCGTTGAGATCGCGCAAGTCCTGCATCAGTTGCTGTTGCTGCTGCTCGTGTTTGAGGCTGGTGGCGAGGCTGACCTGCTGGCTCACCCACTGCTCGCGGGTCGCCTCGTCCATCAGCGCCACGTCGCCGAGCCGCTGGCTGATGGCGGCAAGTTTCTGCTGCTCCTCCCGCGCCCGTTCATGGGTCTGGACCGAAATGGCGGAGTAGAGCTCGGTGCCGGTCATCCGTTCGAGCAGGGCCGAACGCTCGTCGGCGCTCGACTTGAGGAAGGCGGCAAACTCCCCCTGCGGCAGGATGACGGCGCGGCGAAACTGCTCCCAGGAGAGTCCCACCAGCTCGTCGATGCGATCCTGCAGCTCCCGCTTGCTGCCACTGAATACCTGGCCCGACGCCACGTCGGTCAGGCTGCGCTCCTGGGCCTGAAAGCGCCCCTCGGCGCGGTTGCGAGCCCGGCGCACCGCCCAGCGGGCCAGCCAGACACGGCCGTCACAGCCGCGAAACTGCACCTCGGCAAAACCGCTGGCGTGACCACGGCTGAGGATGCCGCGCACGTCGTTGGCCTTGAGCTTCTCCTCGTCATCCATGCGGCCCACTTCGGCGACATTCTTGCGATTGGCGATAAAGCGCGGCATCTCGTCGTAGAGCGCCAGACAGATGGCATCGAGCAGGGTGCTCTTGCCAGCGCCGGTATTGCCGGTGATGGCAAACAGGCCGGCGGCCCCCAGGGCGCCACCGGCAAAATCGATGGTGAATTGACCGGTCAGGCTGGCCAGATTCTCCCCTGACAGCGACAAGATTTTCATTGGCTGGACTCCTTCACCTGCTCCAGGATCTCTTCAAACGACGCCACCAGCTCGGCCTCCGGCTCCCCGTCGAACTGACGCTGATAGCAGAGGCGAAACACCTCGGTGGGGGAGAGTTCATCGAGCCGGCGCTGGCCGGCACCGTCCGCCAGCCCCTGGCCCGAGCCCTGATAACTGGTCGTGATGCGGGCAAGACGCACCGGCTTGTCGCCGATGGCGGCCAGTACGCGCTCGCGGATGCGGGCCTCGGGTTTGGGCAGCAGCAGCCGCACCTCGAGGAAGGGCTGCGCCTGCTGCGGGCAAGCGGGCAGCGCCAGCGCCTCGATGGCCTGGAGCGCCTCGTCAAGGCCACTCTGGGGCAGGCGGATCATCTCCACCGCGCGGGGCACCGGGATCCGCTCAAGGCGGGCCAGTTTGCCCCTCTCAAACGTCACCTCCAGCACCTGATGGTTGTAATTCGCCTCGGCCAGCGAGAGCGGCAGCGGCGAGCCGCTGTAGTGCACCCCCTCGGCCGGGCTCTGGGCCAGGTGCAGATGACCCAGCGCCGTGTAGTCGGCAGCGGCAAACAGTTCGGCAGGCAGGGCATGCTGGTTGCCGCCGAGCACTCGCCGCTCGGAGAGCTCAGAGAGCTGGCCCGCCGCCAGATAGGCGTGGCCCATGGCGATGAGGGCCTGATCCGGATTGCAGCGCGCCCGCCCCTCGCTCAGCACCGCTTCATAGACCTGGCGCACCCCTTCGATGAGTCTGTCCTGCCCCTCGCTGAGCCCGTCGGGGCGCAGATCGCTGCTGCGCAGAAACGGCACGGCGGCGCACCAGGCGGCCACCTCGCCGTTTTTGCCTCGCAGCGGCACCAGCAGGCGCTCGGTCTCGAGGTGCCCCTCGTCGTCCCGACTGATGCTGCCCACCAGATGCAGGTCGAAGGCGCGCAGCAGCTCATGGGGGGCATCCAGCTTGGAGGGGGAGTCGTGGTTGCCGCCGATGAGCACCATCTCCAGTGCCGGGTGCTCGGCCCGCAGCCGTGCCAGGAAGCGGTAGAGCTGCTGCCAGGCACTGGCGGGAGGGTTGGCGGTGTCGAACAGATCGCCCGCCACCAGCAGGGCGTCGATGTCGCGGGTCTTGATGGTGTCGGCCAGCCAGTCGAGGAAGGCGTCGTGTTCGAAGCGGCGGTCGTGGCCGTGAAGCTGATGACCGAGGTGCCAGTCGGCGGTGTGCAGGATCTTCATGGAAAACGGCTCGATAAGGAGAAGAGAGCGGGGGCGAGGGCGCCCCGGGATGGAGACAAGATGAGGATGGTGCCCCCCGTTTTCAACCGTGGCAGCCCCAGACGTCAGATTCAGACGGCTTGGTAATGCATCTGGTACTGAAGATGGCCGGTGAGGGGATCGGGCACCTCCCCCCCGATTTCAAAGCCGTGGCGGCGGTAGAAACGCACCGCCGGCTCGTTCTCCACGAAAACCCGTGTATACAGCTCGGCACATCTGGATCTGGCTTCCTGCAACAGGGCGTGCCCCACCCCCCGCCCCTGCCTATCGGGGCGCACGAAGAGTGCAGCCAGGTAATCATCCACCAGCGCCATGAAGCCGAGCAGGTCCCCTCGCTCCTCGAACACCCAGATGCGGGCGTGATCGAGGTAGCGGGTACGCAGCTCCTCCTGAGCCTGCCACCAGCAGGAGGCATCGACAAAATCGTGGGCCTGCAGGGAGGCCAGGAGCCAGATTTCGACGATCTCTTCCATGTCTTCCGGCCGACTCTGTCTCAACATGGTCGCCTCCTTGTCTGCAATGTGAACACTCGCAGTCTAGGGGAGTTGGGCCCGCTCCCGGGGGATCAAGATGGGGCCCTGTGAGGTCGATCGCCCTTTATTTAGCGAGAATGATTGGCTGATCACAAAGCGCCTCTCTAGTACAATGCCCGCCGGACAATCTAGAGACCGAGGACGCCATGTGGTTTAAAAACCTGCAGATTTACCGCTTTACCCGCCCCTTCGACCTGACCGTTGAGCAGCTGGAAACCCAGCTGGAAGCCTGCGCCTTCACCCCCTGCGGCAGTCAGGACATCTCCCGGTTCGGGTGGGTCAAGCCCCTTGGCAAATTCGGCTCCACCCTGACCCACGCCGCCTCTGGCCACATCCTGCTGTGCGCTCGCAAGGAAGAGAAGATGCTGCCCGGCACCGTGGTCAAGGAGATGCTGGCGGAGAAGGTAGAGGCCATTGAATTCGAGCAGGGTCGCGCCCTCAAGAAGAAAGAGAAGGAGGCGCTGAAAGAGGAGATCATGCACACCCTGCTGCCCCGCGCCTTCAGCCGCACCAGCCAGACCTTCGCCTGGATAAACCCTGCCGACAACCTGATGGTGGTGGATGCAGGCTCCGCCAAGAAAGCGGACGATCTGCTGGCGCTCCTGCGCAAATCCATCGGCTCCCTGCCGGTGGTGCCGGTGGCCCTCAAGAACCCGCCCGAGATCACCATGACCGAGTGGCTCAACGAGGGCAACCTGCCCGCCGCCTTCACCCTGGAGGACGAAGCCGAGCTGCGCAGCGCCATGGAGCACGGCGGCATCATCCGCTGCAAGCAGCAGGATCTGATGAGCGAGGAGATCAAGAACCACCTGGCCAACGACAAGCTGGTGACCAAGCTGGCCCTCAACTGGGGCGAAACCCTGAGCTTCGTGCTGGGGGACGATCTCTCCATCAAGCGCCTCAAGTTCAGCGAAGAGCTGCGCGAGCAGAACGACGACGTCACCAGTGAAGATCCCGCCGCCCGCCTGGACGCCGACTTCGCCCTGGTCACCGCCGAGCTCTCCCAGTTCATCCCGGCCCTGTTTGCCGCCCTGGGCGGTGAAGAGCAGTCCATCTAAGCAAATTGGCTCAGCCTGATTGCAAAAAACCGCCTTCACGGCGGTTTTTTCATCTCCATCGGCACCGTCGCCGCGGGCTGGTCCCCTCCGGGGTAGCGCCGCCGCGCAATCTCCTGACCCCATAGGTTGCAGCAGCATGGCGCACTGCCCCGGCAGCATGACATCTCGCTAGAGTGCTCCCCTTTCCTGCAACAGTCGATGAAGTCGCTGCGCCAGGGTGCGGTAACCCTCGGCATTGAAATGCACCGCATCGGACTTCAGGGCCGGGTCTCGCAGCAACTCACCGATGCTGTCGTTGTCCAGCACCAGCCCGTACTGCTCTGCCAGCTCCCCGTAGAGGGGGGCGCCATCGGCAAACAGGGATTTTCGGGGCACCCCGACAAGCAGGATCTGGGCCCCGCTCCCCTGCACCGCCTCTATCATGGCAGCGAGATTGGCCTTGAGGGCCGCCTCCCCGCTGCCACGCAGGATGTCGTTGCCCCCCTCCAGCAGGATGACCAGAGCGGGTCTGTGCCGGGCCAGCAACCCGGGCAGGCGGGCCCTGCCGGCCTGGCTCAGCTCTCCGGACACCCCGCCATTGACCACGGGATGGCCGCTCAGGTTCGCCAGCACGCTGGGGTAGCTTTGGGACGGGCTCACCCCGCGCCCCTCGGTCAGACTGTCCCCGAAGGCGAGCAGGGTCTCCCCCTGGGCCAGCGGTCTGAAGGTCGGCTCCCCGCAGGCCGCCAGCAACAGGCAGAGCAGCCCCGCCATGCAAGGTTTCGCCAGCGTCCCCCGGTGTGTCATGAGCGCCTCCTTGATAGTTTTGTAACCATATGAGTATTAAGACAAACTTTTAATCAAGCTCCAAGTGTGACACATTTCGGCAGGTGAACAAGAAACCGACAAGGAGCCTGTCATGTCCCTCAACCCCCTCGGCCTGCTGGTCGCCCTCGGCCTGCTTGGCGGCTGCGCCTCCCAGGATGGCTTTCACTATGTCCCTCCTCCCCAGACCCTGATCGCCCCGGAGGCGGCCAGCGGCTGGATTGACAAACCGGGCTGGCAGGGCCGTGACTTCATGGTGGCGGCGGCCAACCCGCTGGCGGTGGATGCGGGCTACCAGATCATCAAGGCGGGGGGCAGCGCCGTCGATGCAGCCATCGCCGTCCAGCTGGTGCTGACCCTGGTGGAGCCCCAATCCTCGGGTATCGGCGGCGGCTCCCTCATGCTGGTGTGGGACGGCAAGCAGGTGGCGGCGGTGGATGGCCGGGAGACGGCCCCCGCCGCTGCCACCGATCAGCTCTTCATGAAGGAGGGCAAACCCATGGCCTTCTATGAGGGGGTGGTGGGCGGGCGCTCCGTCGGCGCCCCCGGCACGGTGCGTGCCCTGGCCCTGGCGCATGAGCGCTATGGCAAGCTGCCCTGGGCCACGCTGTTCGAACCCGCCATCACCCTCGCGGAGCAAGGGTTCGTGATAAGCCCCCGCCTCGCCACCCTGCTGGCAAAAGATCCCTATCTGGCCGGGGATCCGGACGCCCGTGCCTACTTCTATCAGGCGGACGGCACTCCCAAGACGGCAGGTACCCGGCTCACCAACCCGGCCCTGGCCAGGGTGCTGCGTACCCTAGCAAGCGACGGCCCCGACGCCTTCTATCGCGGCCCGCTGGCCGAGGCCATGGTGGCCAAGGTGCACGCCCACCCGACCAACCCCGGGGTGCTGAGCGCCGCCGATCTCGCCAGCTACCGGGCCAAGCTGCGGGACGGGCTCTGCTTTGACTATCGCCAGAGCGAGATCTGCGGCTTCCCGACCCCCTCCTCCGGCACCGTCGCCCTTGGCCAGATTTTCGGCATGCTGGAGAGCCGGGACATGGCCGCCCTCAAACCGGTACAGGGGGAGCAGGGTCAACTGGCCGCCTCCAGCGAGGCCATTCACCTCTACAGCGAGGCGGCACGCCTCGCCTTCGCCGATCGCAACCAGTACGTGGCCGACGGCGACGTCGTCGACGTGCCGGTGACAGGTCTGCTGGACAAGGGCTATCTGGCGCAGCGGGGGCACCTTATCGGCAACCGCTCCATGGGCGTCGCCCAGCCCGGCAACCCGCCCCGGGCGCTGGCCAGGGGCCGGGACGCCACCCCGGAGCTGCCCTCCACCAGCCACATCTCCATCGTGGACAAGAGCGGCATGGCGGTGGCCATGACCAGCTCCATCGAGGATGGCTTCGGCTCGCGGCTGATGGTCAACGGCTACCTGCTGAACAACCAGCTCACCGACTTCTCCTTCACCTCGGTGGACGCCGCCGGCCTGCCGGTGGCAAACCGGGTGGAGCCCGGCAAGCGCCCCCGCTCTTCCATGTCGCCCCTGCTGGTGTTTGACAAGGCAAGCGGCGAGCTCGAGATGAGCCTGGGCTCCCCGGGAGGCTCGGCCATCATCAACTACGTGGGCAAGGCGCTGCTCGGCACCCAGGATTGGGGGCTCGACCTGCAGCAGGCCATCAACCTGCCCAATTTCGGCAGTCGCAACGGCCCCACCGAGCTGGAGCAGGGGCGCACGCCCGACGCCGTGGTACAGGGGCTCAAAGCCAGAGGGCATGAGGTCCTGCTTAACGAGCAGACCTCCGGGCTGCAGGGCGTCCAGCGCCATGCCGACGGCTGGCTGGGGGCCGCAGACCCCAGACGTGAGGGGGTCGCCAGGGGAGAGTGATGCCCCTTCAGCACCCTCGTTCACCATGGAGGAGGCCCGCCTCCTCCATGCCGTGTGCTCATAGCTGTTCTCCCTTGCCTCCCAATATCATCATCGATTGATTATTCCTGCCAATTTTTCTTTAACTGCACACTCATTTCACCCAATTGCAATGCATTAAAGATGCTTTTCATCAAAATCAACGAAAAAACCGGAACAGTGTTGCTCATGGCATATAAATGCATTACTTTTCAATAGAAACGGCATCTGTTGCCCTCAAGATTTCCCCTTGATACGGCCAACTTCTGTCTCTTTCGCCCCCTGCTCATTGACAGCTGCCCTCTTCGCCTTCGGGTGATCTGGTAGCCCCTGACTGCCATTAGCGAGGTGACGACATGGACCACTCACTCCCCCTTATCACCACCCTGGTAGGCGGCCTCGTGCTGGCCTACCTCTTCGGCATGCTGGCAAGCCGCCTGCGCATCTCCCCCATGGTGGGCTACCTCGCGGCCGGCGTGGTATGCGGCCCCTTTACGCCGGGCTATGTCGCCGATCTGCGGCTCGCCCCCGAGCTGGCCGAAATCGGCGTCATCCTGCTGATGTTTGGTGTCGGCCTGCACTTTTCCGTGAAAGACCTGCTGTCGGTGAAACACATCGCCATCCCGGGAGCCATCGTCCAGATAACCCTTGCGACCCTGCTCGGCCTTGGCCTCTCCCAACTGCTCGACTGGACCGTGACCGCCGGCCTGGTGTTTGGCCTGGCCCTCTCCACCGCCAGTACCGTGGTGCTGCTGCGCGCCCTGGAGAGTCGCGGCCAGCTCGACACCAACGAGGGACGCATCGCCATCGGCTGGCTCATCGTGGAGGATCTGGTGATGGTGCTGGCCCTGGTACTGCTCCCCATCCTCGCCAACCTGCAGCAGGGGGGCGAGGCACTGACCCCGGCCCAGGTGATGGCGGATATCGGCCTGACCCTGGCCAAGGTGGCTGCCTTCATCGCCCTGATGGTCATCGGCGGTCGACGCCTCATCCCCTGGCTGCTGGCCCGCACCGCCGCCACCGGCTCCCGCGAGCTGTTCACCCTGGCCGTCCTCTCCTGTTCCCTTGGCATCGCTTTTGGCGCCGTCAAGCTGTTTGGCGTCTCCTTTGCCCTCGGCGCCTTCTTCGCCGGCGTCGTGATGAACAGCTCCCATCTGAGCCACAAGGCGGCCAACGACACCCTGCCCCTGCAGGACGCCTTTGCCGTGCTCTTCTTCGTCTCCGTGGGCATGCTGTTCGACCCCGTCATCCTGCTGCGCGAGCCCCTGGCCGTGCTGGCCACCCTGTTCGTCATCGTGATCGGCAAATCGGTGGCCGCCTTCGCCATCGTGCGGCTCTTTGGCCACAGCCAGCGCACGGCGCTGACCATCTCCGCCAGCCTGGCCCAGGTGGGTGAGTTCTCCTTCATCCTGATGGGTCTCGGGGTCATGCTCGAACTGGTCCCCGGGGTCGCCCGGGATCTGGTGCTGGTCGGCGCCTGTTTCTCCATCGTGCTCAATCCGCTGGTCTTCAACCAGGTGGAGCGCTGGCTGAGGCGCCATCCCGAGCCACGCACCGATGAGTCACCTCACCTCTGCCCCTTGCAGGGCCATGTGGTGGTAGTGGGCGCCGACGAGATAGGTCAGCACCTCATCTGGCAGTTGCATGAACAAGGCAGGGAGATGGTGGTGATCGACACCGATGAGCGACTGCTGGCCCCTTGGCGCGCCATGGGGATCACCTGTCTGGCGGGCCATCCCATCCAGCAGGATCTGCTGACGGCGGCGCTGCCCAACGCCAGTTGGCTGCTGATCACCCTGGATGACAGCCTGCTGGCCGGTGAGATAGCCATCAGGGCGCAGGAATACGGCGCCCTGATGCGCATCGCTGCCTGTGCCCACCAGCACGAGGAGGTGCATCATCTGCGCGTGCGCGGCGTGCATCAGGTGGTCAAGAGCGAGGAGGAGGCTGCGCGGCGACTCTGTCACCTCGCCATGGAGATGGCCTGAAGCTCATCGGAAGTCACGAGTCCCGGCGACGGGGCCAGACAAGCAGCCCGGGCCTGCTGCCCGGGCTTTTTGCATGACGGGGCGATACTGCCGTCCCCTCACAGCAGATCGTGCTTGTCCAGCAGGCGATAGAGGGTGGCCCGGGAGATATCGAGCGTGCGGGCCACCTCCTCGAGCTGATCGGGGAAGCGGGCCAGCGTCCGTTGCAAGGCCTGACGCTCCGCCGCTTCGCGCACCGCCTTGAGCGAGCCGTCGAGCAGCAGGCTGTCCATGTTGGTCAGCTCCATGTCATCGGCTTCGATGAAGGGGCCACTGCACATGACCGCCGCCCGCTGCACCCGGTTGCGCAGCTCCCTCACATTCCCCGGCCAGCCATAGGACTGCATGGCCTGGCGCGCCTTGCGGGTGAAACTGAGCACCCGCCCGCCCCGCACTTCCGCCAGAATGTCATCGGCAAGGAGCTGGATGTCTTCCGCCCGCTCGCACAAGGCCGGGGTACGCAGGCGCACCACGTTGAGCCGGTAGTAGAGATCCATGCGAAAGCCGCCGCTGGCCACCGCCTGCTCCACATCGATATTGGTGGCCGCGATGATACGCACATCCACACGACGCGACAGGTGGCTGCCCACCGCCTCTATGCACTGCTCCTGCAAGAAGCGCAGCAGGGTTGCCTGATCCTCCAGCGGCAGCTCCCCTATCTCGTCGAGAAACAGGGTGCCGCCATCGGCGGCCTCTATCTTGCCTATCTTGTGGTGCTGTGCCCCGGTGAAGGCCCCCTTGACGTGGCCGAACAGCTCGGACTGGATGAGCTGATGGGGCATGGCCCCGCAATTGACCGCCACGAAGGGGCTCTCCTCCCCGAACGTGCTGTAGTGCAGCTCCCGGGCCACCAGCTCCTTGCCCGTGCCGCTCGGTCCCGTCACCAGTACGGGCAGGCGGCAATGCTGCAACCGCACGATCTGGTCGCGCAACTGGCGAATGGGGGCGCTCTCCCCCTGGATGAAACGAAGCTGGGGTTGCTGTCGGGGGCGGTGTCGCCGGATGAGGCGCGCCATCCCCAGGGCATGTCCCAGGCTGTGGGAGAGCCTGTCTCTGTCCAGGGGAAAGGTGTGAAAATCATGAAAACAGGCTGCCAGCAGATTGCGAAGGGCTTCGCTGGCGAGACAGTCCCGCTGGATGAGGCCGATCCACAAGGCACCGGAGTGCTGCGCTATCAGGTTGTAGAGGGCTTCGTGCTGCTGATGCTCGATCACCACCAGCACCAGGGGATAGTCCTTTTCCTGCAGTTTTTTCTCTGCCACCACCAGGGAGCTTGCCTGCTCCACCTGCCACTCGCCTTGTTCCAGCAGGCTTTCCAGTACGGCACATGAATTGATGAGCAACAATGCCGTTTCTGTCATAGGGACAACTCCTTGTTATCACCACTGCACGAAGGAGTCTGACGACTTGTCCAGATAACTCCCTTTATCATCAAATGGCGCCATTTAATATGGCCAGACGATGATAACTATAAACCATCCCGCCTTTAGATTGATGGCACCACAATATTGAGACAGCCAAATTATCCGTGAGAAAAAATAAATCCATTGATAAATAAGCGCTTACTTCACGACATAATATGTCGCTCTCAACATTGAGACGTAAAAACAATTATATCAAATAAAAAACAACTAAAAATCATATGGTTGTAAATTGGCATGGTCGTTGCTCTCTCCAATAAGCCCTCCTGGCATATGGAGACAGAACATGAAAATATATATTGCATTGGCAGCATTTCCTTTTCTGGCATTTGCCACCCCCTCAATGGCACAAAACCGGGTCGATCTCGGTGCTCAGGCATTGAGCAATATTCGTGGTTCCATGGGCGTCAATATGGTTGCCGGCAATAACAACCAACAAGGCAATCTTGCCGCCATCGCCATTTCGGGTCCGGCCGTCATTCAATTTGGTCAGCTGAATCAATCCACCACCAATCTGAACGGCAGCCAGAGCGTCGCCATCCTGGGCTCGGCCCTGAGCCAGAACCGGGGACTGGTCGGCATCAATCAGGGGGCGGGTGAGGGCAACCAGCAACTGAACGCCTTCGCCCTGTCCCTCGATGACAGCGGCCTGGGTGTCGTGACCGACATCAATCTCAGCTCCAGCGTCGCGAAGACCCCAGGGGGAAAGCCCCCCGCCAACACCACTACCAGCATCTATCTGGATGACACCGCCCTCACGGGCAGCAAGGGGGTCATTCAGGTGAACCAGGTCACGGGACAGGGAAACCAGTCAGTCAACATGGTTTCCCTGCCCCTGGCTGGCGCAGTAACGGCATCCCCATGATGCCGCAGGGATAGGAAGCCAGGCCCGGGGGTATCAGCCGATGGGCATATCTTCCGCTGAAAGTTCAATGGAGAGACTCATTATGCGTGGACTTATTTATAGCTCATTAGCCGCCGCGGTCATCATGGCCATGTCGGGCACTGCATCCGCCGATTACCGCGGTGACAGAGATGAGACAGGGGCAACCTTGACCAAGAAGGTCAAGGCAGAAGTCGATGTGGAATACGAAGGCAGGGTCAATGTCGGCGGCTACATCAACGTCAACAAACTCGGCATGGCCGTCGTGGACAACCAGCAGTCCAGTTCCATGATAGGCACCGCCAATACAAGAACGGAGAACACGAGCAAGATCGACGGCTCGTTCAAGGGTGCATCCGGTAACATCGGCGCCAACGTCGCAGCCGGTGACTCCAACGTACAGGGCAACAGCGCTTCCCTGGCCGCCTATGACGAGGTCGATGCCGAGTTCATCATGGGTCGTGGTCAACAACAACATGGCGCCCCTGGCGGATCGTCGGATGCCGAGGTCTTCTCCACCCAGAGCGCCAGCAACAACTGGACGACCAATCACGGCCATCAGAACAAGGCCGGTGTGGGCGATGGGGCCTTCAAGGATGCCGCAGGCAACATCGGGGTCAACGTGACCTCGGGCTCGGGTAACGTCCAGGCCAACAACATGGCAGCCTCCGTGTCCACCGGCAACATGGCCGTGGCCACCGTGGCCAACAGCCAGAGCGTCTCCAAGAACATGACCGAAAACCAAAGCCTGAGCGCAACCAAGACGGTTGACAAGGCGGGTGTGTTCCTCGGTCTCAAGGCTTGGGGCGATTACGAGGGGGGCGGTACCGGTCATGATGTCAAGAAAGGACATGGCCACGACAATGACAACGACAGGTACGGCAACAACAACCCGAAAGATGGTGGCAAGTTCGAGTTCAAGGAAGAGGGTGACATCAAGCTCAGTGGGTACGCCGTCGGGTATATTCCCGTGGTCAACACCTACACCAGCCGCGAAACCTTCAACCGGGCAACCATCGATGGCGGCGCCTTCAACGGTGCCGTGGGCAACATCGGGGTGAACGTCTCCTCGGGGACCAACAACCTGCAAGCGAACAATCTCTCGCTGGCCGCAGGGTTTGCCAAGTAAGTCGATGCGAGGGGGCCCAGTGCCCCCTTTTTCCCTGACACTGGAGGTCTGAATGCGCTGGCTGTTGCTGTTGCTGTGCTGTCCTGCCGTCTGGGCAGGCTCGGTGCCACTGGGGGAGCATCTCCCGGCGCTGGGGGATCTCAACAAACCGGTGCAGAGCATTCTGGAGCGCCGGTACGCCAACATCGAGCGCCAACATACGGATTTCAGCTGCGGGGCCGCCGCCGTCGCCACCATCTTGCGCTACGCCTACGGCCATGCAACCAATGAACGCTGGGTCATGGATGGCATGCTTGCCATGGCAGACCCGGAGCAGGTCAAGCACTACGGCTTCTCCATGCTCGACATGAAGCAGTACCTGCAAATGCTCGGCATGCGGGTCAGAGGGTATCGACTGGGCGATGAAAAACTGCGCCAGGTGAGGGTGCCCACCATCGTCCTGCTCAACATTCGCGGCTATCAGCACTTTGCCGTGCTGCGGGCCATCGATCGCCACGATCGCGTCTATCTGGCAGACCCGGCCCTCGGCAACCGGGTGATCACGTTCAAGGAGTTCAAGGAGAGCTGGAACGGCATCCTCCTCGCCGTCATCGGCGCGGGCTATCGTCCCGATGCCCCCCTTGCCAACCCCTCTCCCCCGCTCTCTGTCAGAGGCAAGGATGGGCTCTTCGCCCCGGTCAATGAAACATCCCTGCTGGAATTCGGTTTTCAGCACAAAGAGCTAATGTGAGGTCATCATGAATACCCGACCCGCCCTATGCCTCCTCTGCAGCCTGGGTGGCATCGCCTCTCCGCTGCTGGCAGCACCGGACCCGCTGGCCCATCTGTCAGACAACTTTGCGCCCGAACTGGCGGACGGGGAGCTGGCCCACCTGCGCGGCCGCTATGTCAGCAGCCATGGCATCAGCTACTTCGGCATCGAGTTCATCTCGTCACTGACCACGGCCCAGGCCCAGCAGACGGCGGCCATGAACCTGGCGCTGAGCATTGTGCAAAACAAACCCAAGCTGGATGTGCGCGTCAAGGATGAGGTCAAGCCCGCGGCCACGCCCACCAAGGAGGCCCAGGTGCAGGGGGCCGGGCTGGTGCAGGTCGTTCAACTGGAAGGGAGTGGCAACAGCTCGGTCAACCAGACCGGTATTGAACTGACCACCCCCACCATGACGGGACACCTGGTTCAGGCGGGCAGCTACGAGCACCAGGGCGATCTTGGTACCGCCACCTACCGGGTCTCGGGGAATTATGCCGGCTTGCAACTACACTCTTCCGACGGCCGGGTCCTGCTGGAGCAGAGCCTGCGCGGTACCGACTTCAGCCGGGGGCTGCTGCAGTTCAACAAGGTCAGAGGGGACGGTTTGCAGACGCTCAATCAGACCCGCATCTGGTTTTCGCGCTGAGCACCGGTGAGCCCGGGGGCTGAACCATCAGAAAGGATGATAAACAACAAGGACGTATCCCGATGAAACAGTCTCGCATGCTGCTGATTGCCCTCGCCCCCTTCGCCTGCTGGGGGGCCACGGCCGAGGAGGAGGCCCTGCAACAACAGCTGGATCTCCTGCGCCAGCAACTGATCCAGCAAAATCAGGCCCTTCATCAGCTCCAGGCCCGCCTGGAGGCCGTCAAGGCCGCCGGTGCCACGACGGCAACCGCCGGGGTCGGAGCCGGGGCCGCCGTCGCCTCCACCCAGCAGGACGCCTCACGGCGCACGCCGGAAGTCGGCCGCAGCACCGAAGACCTGATGATCGAACAGCACAATGTGTTCGACCGCGCCCTGACCGTCGATGTGGGCCTCTCCTACCAGCACTACAACCGCAAGGATCTCGCCCTGCGCGGCTTCCTCGCCCTGGACGCCATCTTCCTTGGCGAAATCAACCTGGATCGGGTGCGCTCCGATCAGTGGACGGCGGATGTCATCACCCGCTACACCCTCAACGATCGCTGGCAACTGGAGCTGGCCCTCCCCTACATGTTCCGCAACACCAACTACCAGAGCACCGGCAAGGAGAACTCCAGCCGCGACTTCGAGGAGCAGAGCGTCAGCGATGGCGGTCTGGGGGATCTCAGCCTCGCCATCTACTACAGGGTCATGGCCGAGAGCGAGGATTGGCCGGATCTGGTGTGGAACTTCCGGGCCAAGGCGCCGACCGGCAAGGATCCTTACGGCATCGAGATCAACACCTCGGAATCGGGCAACCTGGTGACCCCCAAGGAGCTCGCCACCGGCAACGGGCTCTGGCAGCTCTCCACCGGCTTCTCCCTGGTCAAGACCATGGATCCCGCCATCCTGTTTGCCAGCCTCAACTATGGTCACAGCCTCAAGCAGGACTTTGACGATATCTCCTACCAGCCCGGCAACCAGCCCGGCAGCATCCAGCTGGGGGACTGGTATGAATATGGCCTGGGGGTCGCATTCGCCCTCAACGAACGCTTCAGCCTCTCCTTCAACATCAACCAGCGCGTCACCATGGAGTCCGAGCAGGGGTCCGAAGGCTTTGCCATGGAGAAGGTCACCGGCTCCGATGCCAACGCCGCCAGCTTTGGCATGGGGTCGACCTGGGCCATCACCGACAACCTCTCCATGGCGGTCAACTGGTCTGCCGGGCTCACCACGGATGCACCGGACTACACCATCGGGATCCGCTTCCCCTACCGCTTCTAGCCCCGCCAGGTTGACGGCAAAAAACGAGGGAGGCATAACGCCTCCCTCTTCTTGTTGCCGCCAGCCTGCCTGGCGGGCCATCGGTGACATCACACCCCCAGGCGATCGCGCAGGGTGTACCAGGCGGCGCCGGCGGCGGTGAAGGGGATGCGCAGCAGGCGGCCACCCGGGAAGGGGTAGTGCGGCAGCCTGGCGAACGCATCGAAGCGCTCCGCCTGACCGCTCAGCACCTCGGAGAGCAGCTTGCCCGCCAGATGGGTACAGGTGACGCCGTGGCCGCTGTAGCCCTGCATGTAGTAGATGTTGTGACCGATGCGGCCAAATTGCGGCAGCCGCGACAGGGTGAGCAGGAAGTTACCGGTCCAGGTGTACTCCACCTTGACGTCGGCCAACTGCGGGAAGGTCTTGAGCATCTTGGGGATGATCAGCCGCTCGATGTCCGCCGGATCCCGCGCCCCGTAGACCACGCCGCCGCCATAGATGAGCCGGTGATCGCCGGAGGTGCGGTAGTAGTCGAGCAGGTAGTTGCAATCCTCCAGACAGTAGTTCTGTGGCAAGAGTGAACGGGCCCGCTCCTCTCCCAGCACTTCGGTGGCGATCACCTGGGTGCCGCAAGGCATGCTCTTGCTGGCCAGTTCCGGCACCAGATTGCCGAGGTAGGCGTTGCCGGCCACCACGATAAAGCGCGCCTTCACCGCCCCCTTGGCGGTCTTGACCAGGGCGGGTTGACCTGGGGTGATGCTGGTGACGGCGGACTGCTCGAAGATAAGCCCCCCCTGCATGCGGATGGCTTCCGCCTCCCCCAGCGCCAGGTTGAGGGGATGGATATGGCCGCCGCTCTTGTCCAGCAGGGCGCCGACGTAGCGATCGCTCGCGACCACCTCGCGCACCCCCTTGGCATCGAGCAGCTCCAGCTGGTCGTTGCCCCACTTCTCCCAGCGCGCCTTCTGCGCCTTGAGCTCGTGAAGCTGCTTCTCGGTCTCGGCGGCAAAGACCCCGCCCTCCTGCAGATCGCACTGGATGTTGTAGCGTTTGATCCGCTCGCGGATGATCTGGCCCCCCTCAAACAACATGGAGCCGAGCAGCCTGGCCTGATCCGGCGGGCAGTTCGCTTCGATGGTGTCGATGTCGCGGCTGTAGGAGTTGACGATCTGGCCGCCGTTGCGGCCGCTGGCGCCAAAGCCGACTCGCGCGGCCTCCAGCACCACCACCTTGTACCCCTTCTCCACCAGATGCAGCGCACTGGAGAGGCCGGTGTAGCCTGCGCCTATGACGCAGACGTCGCACTCCAGCTGCTCGGTGAGCGTGGGATAGGGCGCGTGTTTGTTGGCACTGGCTGCGTAGTAACTCTTTACATGTTCGGTCATGATCCCTGTTTCCTTACCGGTTCGTTTCCAACACAACGGGTTGTTCACATTAAAAGCTGGCCGGGGTGTGGGCGCTGACGATGCGGCAGACCTGCCCCGAGGGATTGCTGAAACTGTGGGGCTCGCCGGTATCGATGACATAACTGTCCCCGGCGCACAGTTCATAGGTCTGGCCGGCAAGGGTCAGCAACACCGACCCTTCCAGCACGGTGCCCACCTCCTCCCCCTGATGCTTCACCACGCCGCCGGTGTCGGTGCCGGGGGCATAGGTCTCCAGCATGAAGCCGAGCTGGCGCCGATTGTTGCCGTTGTGCACCAGCTTCATGGAGACCCCCTGGCTGCCAAGCTCGATGAGCTGCTCCGCCTTGATCACCACGCTGGGCGTGCTCGCCACCTCCTCTTCGGCGAAGAAGCGCGACAACGGCAGCTCGTAGACGCTCAGCAGCTTTTGTAGGGAGGCCACCGAGGGGCTCACCTTGTTCTGCTCTATCATGCAGATGGCGCCGTGGGTCAGGCCGCTCAGCTCCGCCACCCGGCGCTGGGAGAGCCCGAGCTCCCTGCGGATCCGGGCAAGCCGCTCCCCCATGTTTCTCTCGTGCTCCGCCAGGGGATTGTCCGTCATGGTCCGCCACCGGACCTCGCCACGGGATTGCTCCATCGCCCACCTCCTTCCATGGTCATTCGAATACCTGGGGCCGACTGGTCAATATAGTGAGTCAGGAACGTCAGCCCCGTTCACTATCCTGCACAACCCAGAGCGTTCATTATTTTGCACACCCTGCGCAATGAAAACCGCTACAATCGCGCTAACAGCCCCATTTCTAGCATGTGACGCCCAGTTCACTCAAATATATTTAACACTTGAAAAACATTTCGGCTCATTTTATGGTCGTTACGTGCTTATTATTCTATACGGCGGTGCCCACATAAACGCGCCACCCAGACCCACTATCGAGGCCCCTTACTTATGTCAGCATCACAACCTGCTCTCTCCCTGATCAAATCCCTGGCCTATGTCGACGGCCGCTGGTGCGAGTCCCTGGGCGGGCGCCGGTTCGAGGTCCTGAACCCGGCCACCGGCCAGGTCATCACCCAGGTGCCCGACATGGACGGGGAGGATACCCGCCTCGCCATCGCGGCCGCCCACGCGGCGCAACCCGCTTGGGCGGCCCTCACCGCCAAGGAGCGCAGCAGCAAACTCTACGCCTGGTTCGAGCGCATCATGGCCAACCAGGAGGAGCTCGCCCGTATCATGACCTGCGAACAGGGCAAGCCGCTGGCGGAAGCCAGAGGAGAGGTGGCCTACGGCGCCAGCTTCATCCAGTGGTTCGCGGAAGAGGGCAAACGTGCCTATGGCCGCACCATCCCCGGCTTCTCCGCCGATCGGCGCCTGGCCACCATCAAGCAGCCGGTGGGGGTCGTGGCCGCCATCACCCCCTGGAACTTCCCCATCGCCATGATCACCCGCAAGGCGGGTCCGGCGCTGGCCGCCGGTTGTACCATCGTCATCAAGCCCGCCGCCGAAACGCCCCTCTGCGCCCTGGCGCTGGCGGTACTGGCGGAGCAGGCGGGCATTCCCGCCGGGGTCATCAACATCGTCACCTCCCATCAGGCGAGCGCGGTGGGCAACGAGCTGTGCAGCAACCCCGTGGTGCGCAAGCTCTCCTTCACCGGCTCCACCCGCATCGGCAAACTGCTGATGCGCCAGTGCGCCGACACCATGAAGCGCCTCTCCCTGGAGCTTGGCGGCAACGCCCCCTTCATCGTCTTTGACGACGCCGACCTCGACGCCGCCGTGGCCGGGGCCCTGGCGTCCAAATACCGCAACGCCGGCCAGACCTGCGTCTGCGCCAACCGCATCCTGGTGCAGGCCAGCGTCTATGACGCCTTCGCCGAGAAGCTCGCCGCCGCGGTCAAAGCCTTCAAGGTGGGGGACGGCATGGGCGAGGGCGTCCAGATCGGGCCCCTCATCAACCCGGCCGCCGCCAGCAAGGTGGCCGAGCTGGTGCAGCAATCGGTCGCCGCCGGTGCCCGGGTGCTGGTGGGGGGCGACGCCCACCCCGCCGGTCCCCTCTTCTATCACCCCACCATCCTGACCGGGGTCACCCGGGGCAACCCCATTCTGGACGAGGAGATCTTCGGGCCCGTCGCCCCCCTGGTGCGCTTCGAGACGGAAGCCGAGGCCATTGCGCTTGCCAACGACACCCCCTATGGCCTGGCCGCCTACTTCTATGGCCGCGACATCGCCCGGGTGTGGCGAGTGGCCGAGGGGCTCGAATACGGCATGGTGGGGATCAACGAGGGGATCATCTCCACCGAACTGGCCCCCTTTGGCGGGATCAAGGAGTCGGGACTGGGCCGGGAAGGGGCGGCCGAAGGGCTGGAGGAGTACCTGGAGACCAAATACCTCTGCTTTGGCGGCATTCGCTGAGGGGAGTGAAGGGGCAATCGCATCGTTAAAACAGATGCGTTATGACACAGCCCATCGCTTTTACAGATAGAAAGAGGGGGCCGCCGGTCACGACCGAGCGCCTTGTGGGCCCTGAGGGCACACCCGGGGCCCCCTTTTGCGAACAGGCCGCCCTGCCCGAGGGCAGTTGGCGGCACACATATGGCCAGATGGCACAGGAACAGCGGGGGCCCATGCCCCTCAGGGAGGAAAGATGAGTCATTCAAGCAACAACCAGCAGTGGCAGGCCCGCCGCGAAGCGGCCGTGGTCCAGGGGGTCGGCACCCTGCTGCCGGTCTTCATCGACCGGGCGCACAACGCCGAGCTGTGGGACGTGGAGGGCAACCGCTACATCGACTTTGCCTCCGGCATCGCCGTGCTCAACACCGGCCACAACCACCCCAAGGTGGTGGCGGCGGTGCGCGAGCAGCTCGAGAAGTTCAGCCACACCTGCTTCCAGGTCACCCCCTACTCCGGCTATATCGAGCTGGCGGAGAAGTTGAATGCCCTGGTGCCCGGCCCCACCCCCAAGCGCACCCTCTTCCTCTCCACCGGCGCCGAGGCGGTGGAGAACGCCATCAAGATCGCCCGCGCCCACACCGGTCGCAGCGGCACCATCGCCTTCAAGGGGGGCTTCCACGGCCGCACCATGATGGGCATGGCCCTCACCGGCAAGGTGGTGCCCTACAAGACCGGCTTCGGCCCCTTCCCGGGGGAGGTCTATCACCTCCCCTTCCCCGCCGATTACCTGGGAGTGAGTGAAGACGATGCCCTGGCCGCGCTGGATCTCTGCTTCAGCGCCGACATCGAACCCACCCGGGTGGCCGCCATCATCATCGAGCCGGTGCAGGGGGAAGGGGGCTTCTACCCCGCCTCCGCCAGCTTCATGCAGCGCCTGCGCCAGGTGTGCGACCAGCACGGCATCCTGCTCATCTGCGACGAGATCCAGACCGGTTTCTGTCGCACCGGCAAAACCTTCGCCACCGAATACAGCGGTGTCGAACCCGACATCATGACGCTCGCCAAGAGCCTGGCCGGCGGCTTCCCGCTCTCTGCCGTGGTGGGCAAGAGCGAGGTGATGAACGCCGCCAAGCCCGGTGGCCTGGGGGGCACCTATGCGGGCTCCCCCATCGCCTGCGCCGCCGCCCTGGCAGTGCTGGAGGTGATCGAGGAGGAGCGCCTGAACCAGAAGGCCCTGGCCCAGGGGGAGCAGATCAAGGCACGCCTGCACCAGCTGGCGACACGGTTTGACTGCATCGGCAACATCCGTGGCCCCGGCGCCATGGTGGCCATGGAGCTGGTGAAGGAGGGAGATGCCGCCAGACCGGACCCGGATCTCACCAAGCGGCTGGTGGCCGAGGCGGGCAAGCGGGGGCTGGTGCTGCTGGCCTGCGGCGTGCGTGGCAACGTGATCCGTTTCCTCGCCCCCCTGACCGCCCCGGCGGCCATCGTCGACGAGGGACTGGACCTGCTGGAGCAGGCCCTGTCCGCCTCCCTGGCCTGATCCGGAAGACCGCGTTCGCCCACGTGCAAAAAAATGCGTTTTTGCTCCCTTGATATGCTTGTCAAGGGGGCATCACGAATGCACAATGCGCCGCCGTATTCAAGGACCGTCCGCTCATCGGAGCCCGGTTCTTTTTTTGCGCCAAACAAATCCATAACGAGGCCGGAACAGACCGGAAATGATAACGAGGTGGCACGCCATCTCACGACACCCGCTTCTTAGTGAGGAACTCCATGGGGCATATCATCGCTTTCCTGCCGGCCCGCGCCGGTCTGCGCCATCCGTCCGCATCCCGGACTGGCGCCCCCACCGTGCAGGATGACCTCACCGTCAGCCTGATCCCGTCAGCCAGCCTGCGGGGGATCGCCTGATGCACCCGCACCCCGCCGGTCTGAAAAAAAGCCTGAAACTCTGGCACGTGGTCATCATGGGGCTGGCCTATCTCACCCCCATGGCGGTGTTCGACACCTTCGGCATCGTCACCGAGATCACCGAAGGCCATGTGCCGACCGCCTACCTGCTCGCCCTCATCGGCATGCTGTTCACCGCCATGAGCTACGGCCACCTGGTGCGCAAGTTCCCCTCGGCAGGCTCCGCCTACACCTATGCCCAGAAGGTGTTCCACCCCTATGTGGGTTTCATGGTGGGCTGGGTCTCCCTGCTCGACTACATGTTCATGCCCATGATCAACATGCTGCTGGCCAAGATCTACATGGAGGCCCTCTTCCCCGGCGTGGCCCCCTGGACCTACATCCTGGCCCTGGCCGCCGTCATGACCTTCCTGAACCTGCGGGGCATCAAGCTGGTGGCGAACTTCAACAGCCTGATCGTCATCATGCAGTTCAGCATCATCGCCGTCTTCATCGGCCTCATCGCCTGGGGCGTGAGCCACGGCGAGGGGCTCGGCACGGTGGCGAGCAGCCGCCCCTTCTTCTCCGAGCAGATGCACATCAATCCCCTGCTGACCGGCGCCTCCATCCTCTGCCTGTCGTTCCTCGGGTTTGACGCCATCACCACCCTGTCGGAGGAGACCCCGAACGCGGATCGGGTGATCCCCCGGGCCATCGTGCTCACCGCCCTCATCGGCGGCGTGCTCTTCATCTCGGTCTCCTATTTCCTGCAGCTCTTCTTCCCGGACATCTCCCGCTTCCAGCAGCCGGATGCGGTGCTGCCGGAGATCGCCCTCTATGTGGGCGGCAAGCTGTTCCAGGCGGTGGTGCTGGTCTGCACCACGGTAGCGGTGCTCGCCTCGGGGCTCGCCTCCCACGCCGGGGTGTCGCGCCTGCTCTATGTGATGGGCCGGGATCGCGCCCTGCCGAGCCGTGTCTTCGGCTACATCCACCCCACCTGGCAGACCCCGGCTCTCAATGTGCTGCTGGTGGGCATGCTGGCCCTCTCGGCGGTGGCCTTCGATCTGGAGATGGCGCTGGCGCTCATCAACTTCGGCGCCCTGGTGGCCTTCACCTTCGTCAACCTGGCGGTGATTGCCCACTTCTATCTCAGGCTGGGCCACAACAAGACCCTGAAGGATCACCTGCTGTTCCTCGCCCTGCCCCTGTGCGGCGCCGCCTGCATCGGGGTGCTCTGGCTCAACCTGGAGCCCGCCTCCTTCGAGCTGGGGCTGATCTGGGCCGCCCTCGGCGCCATCTACCTGCTGCTGCGCCTCACCGTGTTCCGGGTCCGCCTCGGCCGCCCCGAGCAGGACGCCTCCTGAGCAAAACCGGCGCCCCCAGGGCGCCGGTTTCGCATGGTGGCAAAGCAGGACCCCGTCTGATGACAAGGTTGTCATCGACTTTCCGGCAGCGGTGGCGAAGTGATCGCTCACGGGGGGAACAAATTCCCCGCTGGCGGCCTTTTTCGCTTGTCTCCTCCCCCCCCTGAGGGCACAATACGGCGCCCCTTGAGAGCCGATGTTTCAACAACATCGGTTCTTTGCTTTTCTGGGGCACACCACCATTCACCAAGAGGCCGGCCATGTGCCGGAATTGATACCCAGATTGCCAAGCAATCTCCCGACGTTGTGAGGAAAAACATGGGGCATTTCACTGCTTTCCTGCCGGTCCCCGCCGGCGTGCGCCACGCATCTGTGCCACAGATGGGCGCCCCCTGTGTCCAGCGACGCGTTTCCGCGTCCCTGATCCCGTCCCATCTCGCCCACGGGGCCTGTGCAGAGGAGAAAGCGTGATGGCCGGTGCCAAGCTGCTCAAGACCCTCACCCTGTTCCAGGTCGTGGTGATGGGTCTGGCTTACCTCACGCCCATGGCGGTATTCGATACCTTCGCCATCGTCGGTGACATCACGGATGGTCGCGTGGCCACCGCCTACCTGCTGGCGCTCGGCGGCATCCTGCTGACCGCGTTCAGCTACGGCCACCTGGTGCGCCGCTTCCCGTCCGCAGGCTCCGCCTACACCTATGCCCAGAAGGTGTTCCACCCCTACGTGGGCTTCATGGTGGGCTGGTCTTCCCTGCTGGACTACATGTTCATGCCGATGATCAACATCCTGCTGGCCAAGATCTACCTGACCGCCATGTTCCCCACCGTGGAGCCCTGGATCTTCATCTTCGGTCTGGTGACCGTGATGACCTTCCTGAACCTGCGCGGCATCAAGCTGGTGGCGAACCTCAACGGCTTCATCGTCTTCATCCAGATCGCCATCATCGTCACCTTCCTCGGCCTCATCGCCTGGGGCCTGAGTCACGGTGAAGGGGCCGGCACCCTGATGAGCAGCCGTCCGTTCCATATGGAGTCTGCCAGCATGCTGCCGCTGTTCACCGGCGCCACCATCCTCTGCTTCTCGTTCCTGGGCTTCGACGGCCTGAGCTCCCTCTCCGAAGAGACCCCGAATGCCGGCAAGGTGATCCCCCGTGCCATCGTGCTGACGGCCCTCATCGGCGGCATCATCTTCGTCACCGTCTCCTACAGCCTGCAGCTCTTCTTCCCGGATCTGGCCCGCTTCAAGGAGCCGGACGCCGTGCTGCCGGAGATCGCCCTCTACGTGGGTGGCACCCTGTTCCAGAGCGTGGTGCTGGTGTGCACCACCGCTGCCGTGCTCGCCTCCGGCATGGCGGCCCACGCCGGCGTGTCGCGCATCCTCTACGTGATGGGTCGCGATCGCATGATCCCGGAGCGGGTGTTCGGCTATATCCACCCCACCTGGCGCACCCCGGCCATCAACGTGCTGCTGGTGGGGGCCCTGGCCCTCTCCGCAGTGTCGTTCGATCTGGACATGGCCCTGGCCCTGGTGAACTTCGGCGCCCTGGTGGCCTTCACCTTCGTCAACCTCTCGGTGATCGGCCAGTTCTGGGTGCGCGAGAAGCGCAACAAGAGCCTCAAGGAGCACCTGCTGTTCCTGGTGCTGCCGCTGCTGGGGGCCGCCACCATCGGCGCCCTCTGGATCAACCTGGAGCAGAGCTCCCTGGAGCTTGGCCTCATCTGGGCGGGGATCGGGGTCACCTACCTCTTCCTGCGCCTCGCCGTGTTCCGCATCCCCTTCCGTCAGTACGAGGAAGCGGCCGACGGCCAGTAAGGCGGCACACACGCCCAAACAGAAGGGGAGCCCATGGCTCCCCTTCTTGCATTCAGACGTCCGATACGCGGACCCTCACCCCTGATTGAGCACGGCCGTGGCGGCCGCCTTGACCGGATCCCTGGTCACGGCGTTGACATCCTTGCGGGTCTGGTTCACCTTGTCCTGCGCCTGCTTCACACCGGCACTCTGCTTGTTCAGGGCCGCATTGGTGTGCTGCCTGGTCTCTTTCAGTCCCGCCGTCTTCTTGTCCAGCACGTCCGTGGTGTGTTTCTTCACCTCGGCATTGGCCTTCTCCTTCTGCTTGCGCACCAGCTTGTCGGCATCGCAGTTGCCCTTGACCCCCAGGGTGGCGTTCATCGCCTCGTTCCTGACCGCCTTGTCGAGGTTGCACTCGGACTTGAACACGCTGGCCTGCGCACCGGCAGACAGCAGACCCAGGGAGAGGCACAAAACCCATGCACGCATCATCACTTCCTCAGTTTCAAGACAGGAAAGTCCGGCAGCATATAACCCTGGGATCCCAGTGCAAGGGCGGGGGCCGGTGATGAGCCGGATGGCGTCATATCGGCGTTTGCTCCGACACCTTTTGTCTGCGACGCCCCCTGCCGCCCTGTCACCAAAGCATCATAAAAGTGTCACGTTGTCATATTTCTGTCATGGAGCCTTGTTGTAATGCGCCCGTCCATTTTCAACGCAGAACGACCCCAAGAGGCCATATGCACAGCACCGCATCTTCCGCACCCCAGCAGATCCGTCGTCCCGGCCCCCTGTTCAACTGGCTCGCGGTGATCACGCTGATCTACCTGATCCTGGTCGCCGTTGGCGCCGTCTCCCACGGCTTCAAGGGCTTCTCCGGCGGCGCCGAGGGCGCGGCCCAGATCTTCGCCTTTGCCAACAACCCCTTCGTCGCGCTGCTGCTCGGCATCCTGGCCACCGCCCTGGTGCAATCCTCCAGCACCGTCACCTCGGTGATCGTCGGCCTGGTGGCAGGGGGCCTGCCCATGGCCATGGCCATCCCCATGGTGATGGGGGCCAACCTCGGCACCACCATCACCAACACCATCGTCTCCCTGGGGCACATCCGGGACAGAGGCGAGTTTCGCCGCGCCTTCGCCGCCGCCACCGTGCACGACTTCTTCAACCTGCTGGCGGTCTTCATCTTCCTGCCCCTGGAGCTGATGTTCGGTCTGCTGCAAAAGAGTGCGGAAGGGATTGCCAGCCTGCTGCTGGGCTCCGCCGACATGTCGATGAAGGGGATGGATTTCATGAAGCCCCTCATCTCCCCGTCCCTGGATCTCATCGACGGTGCCGTCGCCTTCCTGCCGGGCAAGGGGGGCGCCATCGCCACCATTCTCATCGGGATTCTGCTCATCCTGTTCTGCGTCACCGCCCTTGGCAAGGTGCTGCAACAGGTCATGGTGGGCCGTGCCAAGGAGCTGCTGCACAAGGCCCTGGGCCGTGGCCCGCTCACCGGCATCGCCTCCGGCACCCTGGTCACCGTGATGGTGCAGTCCTCCTCCACCACCACCAGCCTGATGATCCCCCTGGCGGGAGGCGGCGTGTTCAACACCCGTCAGCTCTACCCCTTCACCCTGGGGGCCAACATCGGCACCACCATCACCGCCCTGCTGGCCGCCACCGCCATCAGCGGTGCCGGTGCCCAGCTCGCCCTGACCATCGCCCTGGTCCACGTGCTGTTCAACCTCTTCGCCGTGGTGCTCATCTATGGCGTGCCCTTCCTGCGGGAATTGCCCATCAAGGCCGCCGAAGCCCTGGCCCGGGTCGGCAGCGAGAACAAGCTGCTGGCGCTGGGTTACGTGGCCGGGCTCTTCTTCGCCCTGCCCGCCCTGATGATGGTGGCCGTCAAGTAACCCCGCGCGGGGGCACTCAGCTGCCCCCGCCCCCTTGCCCGCCAGGTCACATCCCGGGGCGCCTCCCCTCGCCCTCTCCCCCTGGCTGGGATAAGATGCCCCCTCACTCGCACTCTGATTTCAAGGAACAGGAAAACCCGATGAAATTCATTCTGATAGCCCTGCTGATCGCCGGCGCCGCCTACTACTTCTACTCCAGCAGCAACAACCGGAAGCTGGCGGAAGAGAACGTGCGCAAGGGGGCCGAGTTCCTCGCCAGCAACCAGGAAAAACCCCTGGTGACCACCACCGCCTCCGGCCTGCAGTACGAAGTGCTGACCCCGGGCACCGGCACCGTTCACCCCACCGCCACCAGCAAGGTGAAGGTGCACTACGAGGGCAAGCTGCTGGACGGCACCGTGTTCGACAGCTCCGTCGCCCGTGGCGAGCCCATCGAATTCGGCCTCAACCAGGTGATCAAGGGGTGGACCGAAGGGGTGCAACTGATGGTGGAAGGGGAGAAGACCCGCTTCTACATCCCCGCCAACCTGGCCTATGGCGATCGCGCCGCCGGCAAGATCCCGCCGGGCTCAGTCCTCATCTTCGACGTGGAGCTGCTGGGCATTCAATAAACCCGCCCGGGGCCCGCGTTGATCTTGGCGGTGGCGCTGCGGGGCATCCCGTCAGGGGCCACGTCCGACGGACCCTGATCACAACGCCGGCGCACTGCGCCGGCGTTGTCGTTTCTGCCCCGGTCTCCCTCGCCCTGATGCCAGACTATCAACCAAAAGTGAAGAGTGCTTATCCATAAAGCCTGATTGTTAACCCATTAATAGGGGCAGATAATGACCACATCGTCAGCGGCATGTCGCCCTGGCCTCGGGTTGTCGGTGCGCCGCGCGCATCGGCACAACGCATATGGAGTCTGTCATGTCTATCGCCCCTGTCTGGTTCATCTCCCACGGCGCCCCGGATCTGGTCCTGCGCGATCAGCCCGCGACCCGGTTCCTGAAGCAACTGCGCCTCGAGGGTGCCAGAGGGCTGGTGGTGATCTCGGCCCACTGGTTCAGCCGAAGCGAGCTGCAGATCAACGTCGAGCCCAACCCGGCCCTGATGTACGACTTCTACGGCTTCCCCGAGCCCCTCTACCAGATCCGCTGGCCCGCGACGAGCCCGCAATGGTTGCAGGAAGCGGTGAGCGATCAGCTGCTGCTGGCCGGCCTGCCCGCCACCCCGGTGCGCCGCGAGCTGGATCACGGGGTCTGGTCCCCCCTCTCCCTGATGGATCCGGACAGTGAACTCCCCCTGGTGCAGATCGCCATCCCGGCCAGCTTCACCCCGGCCCAGCTGTGGCAACTGGGGGAGGCATTGCAGGGGCTGCGCGAGCAAGGGATCGGCATCCTCGCCTCCGGCGCCATCACCCACAACCTGCGTGCCCTCGGGCCGGACGGCTCGCCGGTTCCCCAGTGGGCCAGTCAGTTTGCCCGGTGGTTGGAGCAGACCATGGCAGAGGGAGACAGGGGGGCGCAGGAAGAGTACCGGGCCCGGGCGCCGGGCGCGGTGGAATCCCATCCCCACGACGATCACCTGCGCCCCCTGTTTGTGGCGCTCGGCGCGGCGGGGGCCGACAGACCCCGAAAGCTGCACGACAGCTGGGATTACGGCAGCCTCTACATGGGGGCCTACCAGTTCGGTTGAGGGCGGGGCGGCCAGGCCGCCCTGCTTGCCGTGCTCTCGCCGACGCGCGTGGAGAAATAGCGGACTCGTTATAGCCATTTTCCGGTAGAATGGCCGCCATAGGATGAGGCTTGGCAGGGATGGCTGTCGCGTCGGGTGGCTAGATGAACCTATATCGAACACTGATCCTGCTCTGTCTGCTCTGCCTTCAACCTGTGCAGGCCCTGACCCTGCACAGCCGCTACGATCCCGCCCCGCTGCCTCCCCGCTGGTCGGAGGCGGAGCTCGGATGGCTGCGCCAGCAGTCCCAACTGCGGGTCGGCATCCTGCAAGAGGACTACCGCCCCTTCACCATGATCGCTCGCCAGCGCGTCGAGGGGCTCAGTGCCGACTACATCGACCTGCTGGCCCGGATGCTGGACAAACCCGTTGCCCTGAGCGCCTTCCCCGACAAGGCGCACCTGCTCCGTGCCCTGGCACGGGGGAGATACACCTCGCCAGCCTCGGCAATCTCACCCTGGCGGACAGTGACACCCGGGCGATCCGCCTGAGCAACCCCTATTTCAGCAGCCCCCTCGTCTTCTCCGTGCCCAGACGTTATCGGGGGGCACTGCTCACACCGGGACAGCGGGTAGCCGCCGTCCGGGATCAGATAGACAGGGCGCGCTTTGGCCGCTACTACTCCACTCTCACCCTGGTGACCTATCCCTCCAACATGGAGGCGTTCGATGCGGTCTTCTTCGGCCGCGACGACATCCTGCTGGGGGATGCCCACGCCACCCACTACCTCAACAGCGAACGCTTCGACAACCTTCGCCAGCGGGGCGAGGCCCCGCCCGATCTGGCGCCTGCCGAATTCCGCTTTGCCGTCCCGGCCACCGAGCCCGCCCTGCTCAGCCTGGTCAACCGGGGGCTGGCGGCCATCGACGACCGGGCGCGCAACACCCTCTTCACCCAGTGGAACGGGCCCATCCGCGACATGAACGAGCGAAGCACCGATCTCTATGATGCCGCCGAGCGGGCCTGGATGCGGCAAGCGCCCCCCATCAGGGTGTGGCTGATGGACAACCTCTACCCCTATGGCGCCCTGGATCATGACGGCCAGCTGGTCGGCATGACGGTGGACATGCTGGACAAGATCCGCACACGCACCGGCCTCACCTTCGAGTTCGTGCGGGCAGACTCCGAGCGTCAACTGGCAAAAGCCATGCAGTCAGGCGCCATCGACCTCATCGGCGCCATCTCCCAGCAGGTGGCTGAACACTACGGGCTGCGCACCTCGGTGCCCTACGCCACCGACAACATCTATGTGATCCTCACCCGCCAGGAGGAACAAGGGATCGACACCATCCGGAGTCTGGCGGGCAAGACGGTGGCGATGACGCACCATGTGCCCCTCGCACAGAGACTGGAGGGCAGCCGCATCACCCAGGTGGAGAGTGCCGCAGAAGCGATGGAGGTGCTCGCCCAGGGACAGGTGGATGCCGCCATCGTGCCCCTCTATTTTGCCCGCCATGCGCTGGACAATGATCCCCAGAGCCCGCTGCGCATCGCCGGCCCCGCCGATGACGAACCAATCCGGATGGGGTTTGCCAGCCTGCCCGGACAGGGGATGCTGATGGGGATCCTCGACAAGACCATCCTCGCCATCCCCCCCAACGAGCTCGCCATGATGAGTTACGAGTGGCGCAACCGCAAACTGCCGGTGCCCGGCTTCATGGATCGCCACGCCCACATCGTCTACCTGGTGTTCGTGGGGCTCCTCACCCTGGCGCTGGTGCTGCTCTATCGCAACCGCATGTTCAAGCGGATGGCTAGCGCCGAGCAGGCTTCCCGCCAGCAACTGGAGGCCCATGTCAGGTTCATCCGGGCGCTGGGGGAGAGCCTGCCCCACCCCATCGTCGTGCGGGACAAGAGCGGCAAGGTGCTGCTGTGCAACAGCAAATACCTGGCCCAGCTCGGCGCCGAGCCAAAGGCCATCCTGGGTCAGCCCTTCGCCCAGGGGCTGTCAGGGGTGCTCGATGCAGACAGCATCGCCGTGCTGGAGCAGGACTTTGCCAGGGTATTGCAGGAGGGGCAGCCCATCTTTGCGGATCGCCTCTTCCATCACAGGGGAACCCAGAGCGACATCTATCACTGGATGGTGCCCTATTTCGACGGGGAGGGGGCCATCAGCGGGGTGATCGACGGCTGGATAGACATCACGGACCGCAAGCGGCTGGAAGAGGCGCTGCGCGAGGCCAAACAGCAGGCCGACAGCGCCAGCCGCGCCAAGAGCGACTTCCTCGCCACCATGAGCCACGAGATCCGCACCCCCATGAACGCCATCCTCGGCATGCTGGAGCTGGCCACCGAGGATCCCGCTCTCAGCCGTCACAGCGGCGAGCTGCTGCGCATCGCCGCCGACTCCGCCAACGGCCTGCTGGATCTGCTGGGGGACAGCCTGGATATCGCCTCCATAGAGGCGGGCCAGATGACCCTGACTCCCACCCCCTGCGATCTCGCTCCCCTGCTCTCGTCCGTCACCCGGGTCTTTGCGGGCATGGCCGAGCAGAAGGGGCTGACCTATGAGGTCAGGCTACCCGACACCCCCATGCCAAGGGTGCTGATCGATCCCCTTCGCCTGCGCCAGATCCTCTTCAATCTCATCGGCAACGCCATCAAGTTCACCGAGCAGGGCCGGGTCGCCATCACCGCCACCCTGACCGGGGGCGAGCAGCCTCCTGTGCTGCACCTCACCATCACCGACACCGGAGCCGGCATTCCCGCGGACAAGCTGCCCCGGCTCTTCACCCCCTTCTATCGCGCCCACGGCCAGGGCCAGTTCCCCGGCAGCGGGCTGGGCCTCAATATCGCCCGCATCCTGTGCCAGATGATGGGGGGGGGAGATAGCCGTTCACAGCCAGGTCGGCGAGGGCACCCGCCTCGAGATAAGACTGCCCCTCACGCTCGCCCAGCAACCCCCCGCCCCGATCACGGCAATGCCGGCGCCCCAGCCCCACCAGGCTCAACCCCTCCCCCATCGGCTGCATATCCTGGTGGTCGATGACAATCACGCCAACCAGATCCTGCTGCGCCAGCAGCTCAAGCACTTGGGACACGACGTCAGTGTGCGTAGCAATGGCCTGGAGGCCCTGCGCGCCCTCGCCAGCCACCCCTTCGATCTGGTCATCACCGACTGCCAGATGCCGGTGATGGACGGCTTCGAGCTGACCCGCAACCTGCGAGCCCTCGGCCATGACCTGCCCGTCTGGGGCTTCACCGCCCATGCCCAGCCTCGCGAGCGGGAGCTTTGCCTCGCCGCCGGCATGAACGACTGCCTGTTCAAGCCCATCGGCCTCGCCCGTCTGCGCGCGGCGCTGGCCACCCTGGGGCCAGCGCCCTGAGAACCCCCAGCCCTTCCTCCCGTCATGTCGCACGGGCGCGACTGAGAATGTGGCTGAGAGTGCGCCGGCGTTTGCGGCATAAAGGGTCGCCCACAGAAACAAGAGACAAGAGACAAGAGACAAGAGACAACGTGGACCAGCCATGGATACAAGGCCGGTGGCGGTTCGAGCCCCATAAAAAAACCGACACCAGGGTGTCGGTTTTTTTATATCGGGAGGTGCGCCCTGCCTGCCTGCCACGCCAGTCTGGCGCCGGGTGAAGCGGGCGTCACGGGGAGGATCAGTAGAAGATCCGCTCCCCTCGCTCGCTCATCTTGAGCCAGACCGGCTTGGTGCTGGTCTTGCTCCAGATGCGGTGCAGGTAACTGTAGAAACGGGCGCGATCCCGGCGAAACAGCATCACCGGGAAGGCGAGCAAACCCGCCACCAAGACGAAGATGCGGCGAAGGATTATCTGAGTCAGGGAGAAGGGATGAAACATGATGTAACGCCTCACTGGTAAGACCACTGAACAAAGATTACGCCAATCATTGTAGGATTACTACATCGACAGCGCCATTTTTTGATAAAAAACGGGGCTAAAAGCCTAAAAATGAAACCGGGTTACATTCTTTAACTAAAAAATAACAAAGGTGGCAAAACGCGGCCCCTGTTCCAGAGTTAACGAGGACTGGACCAGAACGGGGGAACACAGGATGAAACTTGTGGATGCAGTGCTGCTGGGGGCATTGGGCGTGCTCGCCTGGAGCCAGTGGCAGGAGTGGCGGCTCAATCGTGACGATGCCATCGACATCCCCTATCACGGGGTCCCCACCGCCAGCCTGTGGCAATGCGGTTTGCTGATAAAGGAGATGGCCGCGCTGGCAGAACAGGGGGGCGAAGAGAGGTCCGGATCCAGGGGCGAGGCATTGGCCGAGATGGATATACATCTGCACAAGACGTGGCAACGGGAGGGTTGTTCACGGCTGACTGACATGCAATGAAGCATCATCCTGGGCCGCCATGGCGGATGGACAACGTCAGGGATATGGAAAACAGGGAGAAGATGGAGGCACGTTCCGGAGTCGAACCGGACTAAACGGATTTGCAATCCGCTGCATAACCGCTTTGCTAACGCGCCATGCTGACAAGGCATTGCCTTGAGAGTGATGTCCATGGTTGGTGCCATGGAGTATTGGAGCGGGAAACGAGACTCGAACTCGCGACCCCGACCTTGGCAAGGTCGTGCTCTACCAACTGAGCTATTCCCGCATGACTGCTTGCGTGCCAGTTACCTGACAACGAGGCGCATTATACGTACCCCGAGCCCGGGCACAACCCTTTTTTCTCACTTTGAGCCCTTTCTCGTGCTGTTTGCTCACCCTTTAGACGCCTTGGTCGAAAATCCCCCCGCTCCCTGTGACCCGACGAGCGAATTTAAGATAAAGCCATTGAAATAGTTAGCCTTTAGTCAGAAACTCATCGCGCTTAGTAACTGGATTCTCAATTGAAAATCATGCGATGAAATGGAACTTCAGGCCTCGGGGGCTCAGACCGCAGCTGATGCTGGCTTTTTTCATGTTGGGCCTGGTGCCCTTCCTGGTCGTCACCCTGTTTTTCCTCTATAGCCACGGCAAGGATCTCACCACCCAGACCTCCAACCATCTGGTCTCGGTGCGCAACATCAAGAAAAACCAGCTGCAAGACTACTTCGGCAACCTCAAGGAGCAGATCATCAACTTCTCCCAGCAGGACTTTGCCGGCAACAGTATCGGTCGCTTCTACGGTTTCACCGGTGCCTTCGAGAAGCTCGGCACCACGCCGCAGGAGGCCCGCGCCCGCGCCCAGGCCCGCTATGTGCCGGGCTCCTGGGACAAGCTGCAACAACCTGACAGTCAGGTGGAGATAGAGCCCTCCATCAGCGCCCTCATCCTGGCGGACGAGATGTATGGCCGCGTCCACCAGCGCTTCCATCGCGGCTACGCCGACATGGTGCGCAAATCCAACTACAGCGACATCTTCCTGGTCGACCTCAACGGTGACGTGGTCTACTCGGTCACCAAGCAGGCCAACTTCGCCACCAACCTGCTCTCGGGCCCCTACCAGTCCAGCGGTCTTGGCAACACCTTCGCCAAGATCAAGCGCCGCCTCGATGGCGGCCAGAAGCCCCAGCAGATCTTCGAGTTCACCGATTTTGGCCGCAACGAGCTGACCGGCCAGGTGGTCGCCTACCTCGCCGCTCCCGTGATGCAGTACGACTATGTGCGCGGCGTGGTCATCTTCGAGCTGCTGCCGGACAAGCTCAACCAGATCATGGCGGAGCGGGAGGGGCTCGGCGCAACCGGCGAGACCATTCTTATCGGCCCGGACAAGCGGATGCGCGCCAACGCCTGGCTCGCCCCTGAATTCAGCGTGGAGAACAGCTTCAGCCCCGACTTCCGGCCGCTGCAGACCCCCCTCATCATCAAGGCCCTCTCCGGGGAGCAGGGGGTCGGCCCCTTCCTCTCCTACCACGATGACGAGGTGCTGGCCGCCTATACCCAGGTGAAGGTGTTCGATACCGAGTGGGCCTTCATCGCCGAGATCTCCACCAGCGAGGCCTATGCCCCCATCCGCCAGCTCGAGACGCTGGTGATCCTGCTGGGGGCAGGCTCACTGCTGCTGCTGATCCTCTTCTCCCGCTGGCTCTCCCACTCCATCACGGCGCCCCTGCGATCCCTCACCGCCGCCGCCGAACAGGTGGCTGACGGCGCCCTGGATCACCCCATCACCATCCCCCGCACCGACGACGACATCGACCGGCTGGCCCAGGCGTTTCGCCACATGCAGCGCTCGGTGAAGGACAAGATCGAGCTCATCGAACGCCAGACCCAGGAGCTGCAACAGCAGGTCAAGCTGACCCACAAGCAGAACCTCAGCCTGCAACAGGCGGACAAGCTCAAAGACGAGCTCCTGGCCAACACCTCCCACGAGCTGCGCACCCCCATCCACGGCATCAAGGGGATGGCCGAGTCCATGCTCGCCAGCCAGCAGGACCTGACCGAAGGGCAGCAGAAGCAGCTCGGCCTCATCATCAAGAGCGCCGACGGTCTGGCTCGCCTCGTGGACGACTTGCTCGACTACCACCAGATGCGCTACGGCCAGCTGGAGATCCACCCCCAGCCGGTCTCCTCCAAGGGGGTCATCCGGCTGGTGCTGGATCTCTGCCAGCACCTGGTGCAGGCCAAGCCCCTCACCCTGGTGGACAAGAGCCCCGCCGAACTGCCCCCTGTGCTGGCGGACGAACAGCGCCTCGAGCAAGTGCTCTACAACCTGGTGGGCAACGCCATCAAGTACACCCCCCAGGGCAAGGTGGTGCTGAGCGCCCTGGTGGAAGGCAACTTCCTGCGCATCAAGGTGACCGACACCGGCATCGGCATCGCCAGGGACCATCTGGAGCACATCTTCGAGCCCCTGGTGCAGATGAGCCCGGAAGTGAGCAAGCAGGGAGCGGGCCTCGGTCTCTCCATCACCCGCCAGCTGGTGCACCTGATGGGGGGGGAGCTGTTCGTGGAGAGCGAGCCGAGCGTCGGCTCCACCTTCGCCTTCACCCTGCCGCTGGCCAGCGGCAAGGCGGGCAGTCTGACCCTCGACAGCCGCCAGATAGAGCACCAGCTGGTGCGCCAGCAGCCCGTCATCCTGCCGGACTGGGAGAGCGAGGATCTGCCGCCCCCGCCGCAAGATGCCCCCGTCATCCTGGTGGTGGATGACGAGCCCATCAATTTGCACATACTGCGCCACCTGCTGCAGCCCTGCGGTTATCGCATCCTGCCCAGCAGCGACGGCCACGACGCCCTGACCAAGCTGGCTCAGGAGCCGGTGGATCTCATCCTGCTTGATGTGATGATGCCCACCCTCTCGGGCTTCGACGTCTGCCGCCGTCTGCGCCAGCAGCACCCCAAGGAGAAGCTGCCGGTGCTGCTGCTCACCGCCCTCAACCAGCCCAAGGAGATTGAAGAGGGTTTCAACGCCGGGGCCAACGACTATCTGGTGAAACCCTTCTGCAAGGAGGAGCTGTTCGCCCGGGTGAGAGCCCTGCTGGAGGCCAGCGCCGGGCGCGCCTCCCTGGTGGAGAACCGCCTGCTCAAACAGGAGATAGAGCACCGTCTGCTGCTCCAGGAGCAACTGCACCAGGATCAGGAGCGGCTCCTCGCCCTGCTTGGCGAGGGGGCCGACCCCATGGTCTTCCTCGATGAGCAAGGAGGGGTGCTGTTTGCCTCCCGGGCCCTGGCGCGCCTGCTGGGTCAGGAGCCGGAAGCCATGGAGGGGCAGATGCTGGACGAGTGGCTGGCCGCCCCGCTGGCAAGCCAGTGGCCCGACATGACCGCGCAGCCGGTGCGGGAGCTGGACTTCCTGGTGGCGGGCCAGCGAGACACCCTCAACGCCCGCGCCCTGCCCATCAACCTGGGGGGGCAGCACGCCTATGCGCTGACCCTTGGCACCGAACCGCGCCAGGACGACAATCGCATGGCTGCACTGGAGAACGCCCTCAAGAGCCTCTCTCGCCAGGCCATCATCGAGGATGGCCAGTTGCTGGGGGAACTGAGCCGGCTGGGAGGGGAGTTCAGGTCGCTGGCGGACGACCTCATTCGCCAGCAGGATGACGAACCTCTGCGCCGCGCCCTGGTGGACACCATGCGTCTCACCCTGGAGACCTGGCAGCAGAGCACCGGCAAGGGCAAGATAGTGCTGGCGGAGAAGAGCAAGCTGTGGCGGGTCTACATGGACCGCTCCAGTCCCCAGACCCGCACCCTCGACAAGTACCTGAACCTCGACACCCTGCCCAAGGCACCGCGCTGGAAGACGGTGGTGGCCAGCGCCGAGTACGTGCTCAAGCACTGCGCCCTGAACGAGGTGCAGCACCAGAGTCTGCACCAGAGCACCCAGCGCCTTCGCCAGCTCGCCAGCCGCAAGGCATGAGTCTCCAACCCGCAGCCACGTTGCTCTGATGATGGCTGCGGGATAGAAAACCAAGCACCAATAGCCAACTCTGGACACATCGACTCGCAGGCTTTCTGCGCCTATCAGGGGGATCGCGATGGCTGAGCTCGCGGGGTCGGCCAGATGACCCTGCAGGTGCGGGCCCATGCCCCATCACCATGTTGGTGATGACCCCGGGAGACCTGTCTGAGCCGGCAAGTGGCTAATCAGGTGAATGGACATTAGAGAGAATGGGGTGAGACTTCGCGACCCCGTGACCACAGGCCCCAAATCGGGAAAGACATTGGGAGATGGCTGAGCCGGGGGATGGACAGAGATGAGATAGAAATGACAAACCCGCGACGGACGCGGGCTTGAGGGGAATAAATGGCGGAGAGACAGCCCGCCTGAGTTACATCCAACCAAAACCAGCCACACCCTACATATCCAATTAAAATCAGCGCCTTACAGGTAAAGCTGTCCAAAACCGTCCAACTGTAAATGACTCTATCTCGCACTAAATGGCACAATGGATGGCATAGTCAATGGCATACCACATTCTCAAGGAATCTTCCCTAATGCCACTTCTTACCGATACCAAAGCACGTAATCTCAAGCCGGGTGACAAAGCGATTGCACATGGTGGCGTAACAGGCCTAGCACTTCATCCGTCAACGGCTAAAGGCCGTGGCAACTGGGTGCTTCGTTATGTCAGCCCAGTGACCGGAAAACGCCGAAATGCAGGAATAGGCTCTTACCCCGAAATATCCATAGCCGATGCCACCAAGCAAGGACAGAAGATGCGAGAGCAACTCGCCAATGGCCTTGACCCACTCGAACTCAAACGTGCTGAAGAGAACAAACCCGCTATCCCAACTTTCGAGGCTGCTGCTCGGGAAGTTCATTCCAAACTGCTACCTGGATGGAAAAAACCCAAACACGGCAAACAGTGGATCTCGACGCTCGAGCAGTATGCATTCCCCATGATTGGCCAGTACTCAATCTCCGCTATCACTCCTGCACAGATCGCTGAGGTCTTAATGCCGATCTGGTTGGAGATCCCTGAAACTGCCAGCCGTGTGAAACAACGGCTGCATGCGGTCATGGCTTGGGCCTGGGCGCATGGTCACTGCCAGGCAAACCCTGTCGATGTTGTAAATCACTTACTCCCATCGCAACCCAGTAAGGCCGTTCGTACAGAGCATCAGCCAGCCATGCCTTGGCGTGATATTCCAACCTTTATTCAGCAGCATTTGAGAACGGCACAACGTTACGATGTAACTCGTTTAATGCTGGAGTTCTTAATCCTGACGGCTTGCCGCTCAGGTGAAGTGAGAGCCATGAAATGGTCAGAGGTAGACCTGGAAGCAAAGGTCTGGACCTTGCCAGCAGAACGAATGAAGGCCAAACAAATGCATCGCGTCCCGTTATCTCTTCGAGCCGTCGAGATCTTTGTCAATCAGCATCGAAAAATGACCAGGGTTCAGCGTCCAAAATTGACCAGGGTTAGCTGGCTGATTTCATCCTCTGTTTGAAGCGGTAGGAGTCGTTTCCTGTCTCGATGATCTCGCAGTGATGGGTGATCCTATCCAACATCGCCGTTGTCATCTTCTCATCCGTAAATACCTTGCTCCATTCGCTGAAGGCCAGGTTGGTGGTCAGGATCAGGCTGGTGCGCTCGTACAGCTTGCTGATCAGGTGAAATAGCAGGGCGCCACCGCTTTCGGCAAACGGCAAGTAGCCCAGTTCGTCCAGGATAACCGCATCGACATTGACCAGCCGGTTGGCAAGCTGCCCGGCTTTGCCTGCCGCCTTCTCCTGCTCCAGTTGGTTGACCAGATCCACCACGCCGTAGAAACGCACTCGCTTGCCCCGGCGCACGGCATTGCGCCCCAGGGCGATGGCCAGATGGGTTTTACCCGTCCCGGTTCCGCCTATCAGCAGCAGATTGCGCTTCTGCTCCAGGAAGTCATCTCTATCCAGCGCGGACAGGTGCACGGGGCTGACCGGGGTGTCTGCGGTCTCGAAGCTGTCCAGGTCCCTGGCCAGCGGGAACTTGGCGATGCCCATCTGATAGCGGATCGAGCGGCACTGACGTTCGGATTCTTCGGCTTCGATCATCCGTTTGAGCCACTGCTCCGGCGGTGGTAAGGGACGCTCCCGATGCGCCAGCAGCTCGTCGCACAGCGCCGCCATACCAAACAGTTTCAACCCCTGCAGGCGCTGGTAAATTTCATCGGCTGACATGCTGACCTCCCGGTAACAGGCTGTCATAGCGTTGGCAGTTGGCCTGCGGCGGCTGTGCAAGCGGCACCACCTGAGCATGGAGCTGTGGCACCTCGACGGGGCGGCGCAGCCGCTGCAGGTGGTTGAGTACCAGCTCGGCCGAGCTGCCGCCCAGCAGCAGTACCTGCTGGCAGGCTTGCTCCAACAGGTCGAGTCCGTCCTGCCGGGCAGCCAACAGTAGCTTGACCATGTCCCGGTCACCGCCCTTGCGGCTCAGCAGTTGCTGCTGTAAGCGGCTCAAAGCCGGCGGTAACACCCACTCCTTGAAGGGAGCACCGTGGCGCAGCGCGCCGGGTTTGTGCTCGAGCAGGCCGAGGTAATGCCAGGGGTCGAACTGGGTCTTGTCCCGGCCAAACTGGCGGGGATGCTCGGCAATAAGCTCGCTCTGGGCATACACCTGGAGCCGGTCAGCGAAGACCCGGGCTGTGACATGACGATGGGCGTAACGGCTGTCGACACTGTAGGTGTTGCGGTCGAAGTGGATGAGGCAGGTGCTGTCAACCCGCAGCTCCCGCTCCACATAGCCATTGAAGCGCGCAGCCAGGGGGCGCAGGGTGGTCCGTTCCTGCTCGAAGCGCTGCCACACTGTTTGCGAGGGGTCGTCCGGGTGGGGGCGTGTTTGTGCTGCCTGCTCCAGCTCCTGGATAAGCCGACGGTTGAGCTCGGCCAGGCTGTCGACCTTGCGCCGGGGTGTAAAGCAGCGCCGGCGCACATCCTGAACCTGTTTCTCAACCTGGCCCTTTTCCCAACCCGAGGCAGGGGTGCAGGCTACCGGCTCAATGACGTAATGGCTCATCAGCGCCAGGAAGCGGGGATTGAAGCGGCGCTCTTTCCCCTCAAGTACTTGGTCGATACAGGTCTTGAGGTTGTCGTAGATGCCCTGGCGTGGCACGCCGCCCCAGTAGTGAAAGGCCGCATCGTGAGCGGCAAACACCATCTCCTGGGTTTCGCGAGGAAACACCATGACGAAGGGCTGGCGGCTGTGGGTGAGGCGAAAATGGGCAGCCTTGACCCACTGCACCACGCCGCCGATCTCCACCTCTTCCTCGCTCCAGTCAAACTGATAGGCCTCACCAGCCGCGAACGTCAGGGGGACAAAGGCAGCCACTTTGGCTGACTGCTGTTTATAGTCACGGACGAAGCGCTGGACGCTGTCGTAGGCCCCCTGGTAGCCCAGGCGTTGTAGGTCTTCGAAGAGTTGCCTGGCACAGCGGCGTTGTCGCTTGGGCCGCTTGGCATCGAGGTCCAGCCACTGGGTCAGTGTCGACTCGAATTCACCGAGCTTGGGCCTGGCTGGCTGTGGACGGCGGTACTTGGGCGGTTCGGAGGGAGGTTGGCGAAGGTATTTGCGAACGGTATTGCGAGAGAGTCCTGTGACTTTAGCGATGGCGCTGATGGACTGGCCGTCCACCTGATGCATACGCCGGATCTTCAACACGGTTTCCATGATTAACACTCCAGGTTCTCCGATCCAAAGATCGGATAGTTGCACACACTCCGGGGTGGTCAAAATTGGACGCTGAAAACCCCGGAAACCTGGTCATTTTTGCGCGCTGATCAACAG